>NZ_JBYNAH010000282.1:0-5839 GCF_059781815.1 Salipiger sp.
ACTCGTCGCAGCGGTAGCGCCTCAGCACGTAGGGGTAGAAGTTGGCCGCGAGGAAGATGCCCACGATGTAGCCCGAGGTGTTGAGGGTGGATCGCGCCACCTCGCGGAACACCTTCCAGTTCAGCTTGCGGGCAAACAGCGCCAGCAGCGTCGCGCCGAGTGCGCCGAGCCCCGAGGCTTCGGTCGGTGTCGCGAGGCCCACGAAGATCGAGCCCAGCACCAGCAGGATCAGGAACATCGGCGGCACCACGGCGACCAGCACTTCCTTGACCTCGTGCCAGCCGATCCGTGAGGTGCGCGCGGGTGCAGGCATCGCGTCGGGCGAGATGAAGCCGTAGATCACGATGAAGATGATGTAGAGCGCCCCGAGGATCAGGCCCGGGAACAGCGCCCCCATGAACAGGTCGCCCAGCGAGATGGCCAGCTGATCCGACATGATCACCAGCATGATCGAGGGCGGGATCAGGATGCCAAGCGTGCCAGCCGAGGCGATGGTGCCGGTGGCGATGGGCTTGGAGTAGTTCTGCGCCATCATCGCCGGCAGCGCCATCACGCCCAAGAGCGTCACAGAGGCGCCGATCACGCCGGTCGAGGCGGCAAGGATGATGCCGATCAGCAGCACGGTCAGCGACAGGCCGCCGCGCAGCCCACCGAAGAGCTTCTGCATGGCGTGCATCATGCGCTGCGCCACGCCCGACTGGTCGAGCATCAGGCCCATGTAGATGAACATCGGCAGCGCCACGAGCACCGGGTTCTTGATGGTGTTGCCGAAGATCCGGCCCGACAGCGCCTGCAGCTTGCGATAGTCGATGCCGGTGCGGTCGAAGGCCATGATCTCGCCCCAGAAGCGGCGATAGGGATCAAGCCCGATCTCGGCGATGAGCACGAAGATGAGGCTCACGCCCACCAGCGCGAAGGCCACCGGGATGCCTCGGAACAGCATCCAGATGAAGGTGGCGAACATCGCCGCGACGGCGATCTCGTTTACGGTCAGCCACTCCATGTCAGGCGTCCTTGCGGTCGAAGAGGCGCGCCACGACGATGGCGACCACGGTCAGAAGGAGGGCGAGCAGGATGGTCCAGCGCATCTCGTGCTGGCCGAATTCCCATTCGCCGAAGATCGGCAGGCGGCTTACGTCGCGGGCGCTCATCTCGGGATCGCGGGTGGCATAGGCCACGCCGAAGATCGCGTAGTAGCAGGCGAGGTTGATGGCATAGGCCACGGAGGGAAAGGCGAAGAGCAGCTGCTTCCACAGTGCCGGCCGGGTCAGCATGCCAAGCAGGCGCACATAGGTCGCCCACACCGCGATGGCGATGAACACGAAGGCGATGTTCATGAAGCCCTTCATGATCCACAGATTGTGCAGCCCGTTGGGGCTGTCCGAGCCCTCGTCGGCGCGGATCGAGGTCAGCGCGTAGTCGAGCGTCACGTCCCAGCACAGGATGACGAAGGGCAGAAACAGCCAGACCAGCCCGAGGATGTCGGTGCGGATGCGCTTCCGCTTCTCGAAATTGTCGTAGAAGATATCGACGCGCACGTGGCTGTTGGTGGTCACGGCATAGCCGATCCCCATCAGCACGGCGGCGCCGTAGAGCCACCATTGCAGATCGTCGAGCCAGGCCTGGTTGTGGCCCATCTGGCGCAGCACCACCTGACAGCAGATCGCGATCATCAGGATCGGAAACAGCCAGGCGGCCAGGTTCGAGACCTGGATGACGAAACGGTCGCCACGATTATGGTCTGCGCGCCCGATCTCTCCCGGATCGGAGATCGCGGCCACGACCTCGGTTTGCTCGGACATCGAGCCTGCCTCCCTCAAGCATGAGTGGCCGGGGCAGAGATGCCGCCCCGGCCTTGGTCTTTATGGATGAAATCCGGCTTACTTGTCGGCGACCGAGGTGTACGGGCGCGGCAGGTAGATGTTGTTCGACCAGAGCTTGTAGTCCTGGCGGAACTGCTGCAGGTCGTCCCAGACTTCCTTGAAGAACGGATCCTCGGCGGCGAGCTCACCGGCAACCTCGAGCCAGGCGCTCTCGAACTGCTGAAGCTGCTCTTCGTTCCAGTTCTTGATCTGGACGCCGTGCTGCTCGACGTTTTCCTTCATCGCCGGGAAGTTCTTGGCTTCGCCCTCGGCGAAGTTGTCGGCGAGGTTGGCCATGCAGGCGATCTCGATCTGGTTCTGGGCGATCTCGTCCAGCGATTCCCAGCGGTCCTTGTTGATCAGCAACTCGAACATGGTCGAGGGCTGGTGCCAGCCGGGGAAGTAGTTGTATTTCGCGATGTTGTAGAAGCCGAGATTGGCGTCCACCAGCGGCATCGAGAACTCGGTCGCGTCGATCGCGCCGCGCTCGAGCGCCGGGAAGATGTCGCCGCCCGCAAGCAGCGAGGTCGACACGCCAAGCTTTTGCATGACTTCCGCGCCGAGGCCGAAGAAGCGCATGTTGAGGCCCTGCAGGTCCTCCATCGAGTTGATTTCCTTCTTGAACCAGCCCGAGGTTTCCGGCGCGTACATGCCGCAGAGGATGACCTTCACGTTGTAGCCGTTGTCATCGTACATCTGCTGGAAGTACTTCATGCCGTCGTCATACAGCATCCATGCCAGCATCTCGCCCGGCTCGGGGCCGAAGGGCACGGCGGCGAAGAGGCCGGCGGCGTTCATCTTGCCCTGCCAGTAGCCGGAGGTCGAATAGGCCGCGTCGACCGAGCCGTTCGAGGTCGCGTCGAGCATCTCGAGCGCCGGCACCAGCTCACCGGGGTTGAAGTGCTCGAACTCCACCTCGGTCGAGATCGAGTTGATCTTGTCGACGAAGTTGACCGACGCCGTGCCGAGGATCGGCAGGTTGTTGGCGTAGCCGCTGGTCATCTCGAACAGTTCCTGCGCCGAACCGGCACCGGTCATGACAAAAGAGGCCGCTACCGCGGCCGCGAAGGTCTTCTTCATGGGTATCCTCCCTGTAATTCCGTCGCCCTCTCCCGGGGGCGTGCGGCAGTCTCCATCTGCCGGGATCAAACGCTAACGGACGCGTGATGCGGTGTGAATACCCAATACTGCGGAGATGCGCGGAATTGCATGTGTGCAACCGCAGCATTGCCCGGCGGGGCTTGGTTCTGCGCCTGCGGTCTCTGGCCTGCACCGCTGAAATGACGTTGCGTCCTTTTGTCAGGCCCGGCGGGACGGCCAAAGTTCTGACCGCCCGGGGCTTGCGGGCCGCTGCCGGAATCCCGTTATCTGGTCGGACGGCAGGTTACGAAGGGCAGGGCGATGCACGCAGTCGCGGATACGGATCGTCTGGTGGCGGACGGGGTGATCACACCCGCACAGGCGGCGCAGATCGAGGCGCGGGCGCGCGAGGCGATGATCGGGCTGGCGGTGAACGCGGTGCTGGTCTTCGGCATCCTCGCGGCCACCGGAGGGCTGATCCTGTGGCTCGCGAGCCCGCTCGCCGTGGCGATCGGCGGCTCGCTGACCTTTCTCTGCGGCCTGCTGGTGCTGCTGCGCGGCGGCGCGATGCTGCGCATGTTCGGCAATGCCGCGACGCTGATCGGGGCCGGCATGCTGCTTGGCGGCGGCGCGGTCGAACTGCTCGACAAGCATCCCGAGATGGCCGGCGGGCTGATGGTGGTGGCGGGCGCCGTGATCGCCGTGCTGGGGGCGCTGACGCTGCGCCGGGCGGGCGAGGTGGCCCGCTTCGTGACCGCCGCGATCCTGCTCATGGGGCTGGCGCTGCATCTTGGCGGGCTTGCCTACCTGATGGGCCGCAACGAGGTCTCGGGCTTTCCGATCACCGTTTACTACCTCTACACCGCCGCGATGCTCGCCTGGGGTGGCTGGCGCGTTGACGTGCGCCTGATCACGGCGCTGGCCATCGTGCCCTACGCGCAGATGCTCGACACCTCGACCTTCTACTTCCACGCGGCCTACGTGTTCTATTCCCCGGAACCCACGCTCTCGATCCTGCAGATGGCGCTTCTGATCGCGGGTTGCCTGTGGCTGGCGGCGCGCGCGCCCGAACGGCTGGCGCGGCACGCGCGGGTGCTGATGGTGCTGGGTTTCGTGGTCGCCAATCTTTGCGCTCTGGTGGGCTCCCTCTGGGGCGACGTGGTGGGCGAACAGATCTGGGGGCCGGGGCCCTATCGCCTCGGCGAGACGAGCTGGGAAGAGTTCAACGCCGCGCGCGAGGCGTTCCGGGCGTCGACGCTGGTGATCTCGCACCACGTCTTCACGGTGCTTTGGGCGCTGGCGCTGATCGCGATGCTGGTCTGGGCCGGGCTGCACAACCAGCGCGGGCTGTTCAACGCGGCGCTGACCTTCGCCGCGATCCACGCCTATACCCAGTTGTTCGAGAGCTTCTACGACGAGCCGCTGGCCTATGTCGTTGCCGGGCTCGCCGCGATTCCGCTGGCCTGGGGCACCTGGCGGCTGAACCTCTGGCTCAGGGACCGGGCCGCGCCTCCGCTTTCGCCGCCCGCCGGGCCATGACGGCGGCGGCGAGATCGATGGTCTCGCGCTCGAGCGCCTTGAGCGCGGCCTCGCAGGCGGGCGCGTCCTGCGCCTCGAGCGCGTCGGCCACCGCGCCGTGCAGCGCCACGATGCGGGCCCGGTCGCGGGCGGTGAAGGTGATCATGTTCATCAGCGGCTGCATCGCCTCGACCGCGCCGGCCAGCTGGTAGGACAGCACCGGATTCTGCGCCGCATCGACCAGCGCGCGGTGAAAGGCGACGTCGGAGGCGCAGAAATCCTCGTCGCTGAGCGTGGCATCGGACTGCCGCGCCAGTTCCTCGCGCATGATGCTCAGGTGCTGCGCCTCGCGCCGGGCGCAGGCCAGCGGCGCGCAGGCGCGCTCCATGGCGAAGCGGGCCTCGCAGGCGGTCTCGAAGGCGATGGCGTTCATCGACAGGAGCAGCGTCGAGGTGGTGATCTGCTGGCCATGCGCCGCCTCGTAGGAGAGGTGGTTGACGAAGGCCCCGCCGGTGGCGCCGCGCTGGGTGCGGATCAACGACTGCGCCGCCAGCCGCTTCAGCGCCTCGCGCACCGTCGGGCGCGACACGCCGTATTGCTCGGCGAGCTCGGCCTCGGAGGGCAGACGGTCGCCGACGAGCAATCTGCCCGCCACAATGGCATCGCGAAGGGCGCTGGCGATCTCGGTGGAGCGATCGGTCTTCGGGGTGCTTGCAGGCGACATGAGGGGCTGTTTAATTGTCAGACAATTGGCTGTCCAGCGCCGAGTCGTCACCTTGGCGTCTGGCGTGACATAAAGAAGGAGCCGGCTGAGATGCTGTCCCCGGACTATGTGTTAAGCATGGCGCGCTACAACGCGTGGCAGAACCGCCAGATGAAGGGGGCGCTCGAGGCGCTGCCCGAGGCCGAGCTGCGCCGCGATCGCGGCGCGTTCTTCGGCTCGGTCTTTGCCACGGTCAATCACCTGCTCTGGGCCGACGCGATGTGGATGAGCCGGGTTTCGGACTGGCCCAAACCCGAGGTCGGCATCGACGGCAGCACCGATCTGGTGCCGACGCTGTCGGTCTGGGGCGCCGAGCGCTTCCGGGCGGATGCGCGGATCCTGCTCTGGTCCGAGGGGCTGGGGGCGGTGGATCTGACCGGCGACCTGCGCTGGTATTCCGGCGCCACGGGGCGCGAACTGGTGCGGCCGCTGGGGCAGTGCCTTGCCCATATGTTCAACCACCAGACCCATCACCGCGGACAGGTCCACGCCATGGTGACGGCGGCGGGCGGCGCGGGCTGGGTCAGCGATCTCGCCTTCATGCCGGGCGAGGGGCCCTGGCTGTGAGGTTCGGGAAAGGGGGGGGGGGGGGGGGGCGGCGGCCCCCCGGGGGGGG
>NZ_JBYNAH010000283.1:0-5812 GCF_059781815.1 Salipiger sp.
CCCCGGAAAGCGCGCCGCGCCCTGTGCCGCGCCCGGCGCCCCGCGTCGCGCCCGAGCCGGTCGCCCCGCCCGAGCCTGACGTGGCCGAGGCCGAGGAGGTCCAGGAGGCGGTGCAGGAAGAGGCCGACAGCCCCGACGTGGCCGAGGAGGCTCAGGAGGCCACCGCGCCGCCCGAGACCGCGACCCAGATCGTCACCGAAGCCGACGAGCCGGCCTCGGCGCCGCCCTCGTCCGTGCGTCCGCGCCCGCGTCCGCGCGACATCGCTTCGGCGCAGCCGGCCCCCGAGCCGGCGTCGGAGAGCGCAAGCGCAAGCGCGAGCACGCCGGACCCGGCCCCCGCGCCGTCGCAATCGACCGACTCCGCCGTCGATGCGGCGATCGCCGAGGCGCTTGGCGGAGGTGCACCCACCCAGTCGCAGGCGCCGGCCGGCCCGCCGCTCACCCGTGGCGAGCAGGACGCGCTGCGCATCGCGGTGCAGCGCTGCTGGATCGTCGACGTGGGCAGCGAGGCCGCCAGCGTCACGGTGACCGTGGGCATGGACATGGAGCCCACGGGGCGCGTGGTGAGTTCGAGCCTGCGCCTGGTCGGCTCGGAAGGCGGCAGCGCCTCCGCCGCCGACACCGCCTTCCAGGCGGCGCGCCGCGCCATCCTGCGCTGCCAGGGCGACGGCTACCAGCTGCCGCAGGACAAGTACGAGCAGTGGAAACGCATCGAGATGACCTTCAATCCCGACGACATGAGGCTGCGATGATCATGCGACCGGCAAGGTCCCGCCCATCGCGGCGGCGGAACTTGGCTGTTCCCGCCGCGGCAACGCACTATCCTGACCACAATCACAGCACGAGCAGACGCCGGTCCGGCAAGGGGAGCTTTGGAATGAAACAGGTTTTGGCGCAGGCAGTGGCCCTGGTCCTCGCCCTGGTGGCGGCGCTGGCACTGGCGCTGCCCAATGCGGCGCAGGCGCAGGGCGGTCCGCTGCGGATCGAGATCACCGAGGGCACCATCGAGCCGATGGCCTACGCGGTGCCGAATTTCGTCGCCGAGACGCCGGGCGCGCAGCAATATGCCGAGCAGATCGGCCGCGTCATCGCCGATGACCTGACCGGCACCGGGCTGTTCCGCGAAATCCCGCGCGAGGCCCATATCAGCCGCATCACCTCGTTCGAGAGCCCGGTGCAATTCGCCGACTGGAAGGCGATCAACGCGCTGGTGCTTCTGACCGGCGCGGTCTCCGAGCAGGACGGCCGGGTCACCGTGAAGTTCCGCGTCTGGGACGTGTTCGCCGGCACCGAGCTCGGCGCCGGCATGCAGTTCGCCGCCACCTCCGACGGCTGGCGCCGGCTGGCGCACAAGGTGGCCGACCAGGTCTATTCCCGGCTGACCGGTGAGAGCGGCTATTTCGACAGCCGCGTGGTCTTTGTCTCCGAGAGCGGGCCAAAGGACCAGCGCGCCAAGCGCCTCGCGATCATGGATTACGACGGCGCCAACGTGCAGTACCTGACCGACAGCCGCTCGATCGTGCTGGCGCCGCGCTTCTCGCCCAATGGCGACCGGGTGCTCTACACCAGCTACGAGACCGGCGAGCCTCGGGTCCACGTGCTCAACGTCGGCGCCGTGCAGAGCCAGATCATGTCGTCGGAGGGCGGCATCATGAGCTTTGCGCCGCGCTTCTCGCCAGATGGCAGCAAGGTGGTCTACTCGGTGACCTCCGGGTCCAACACCGACATCTACATGCGCGATCTGGCCAGCGGCACCACCACGCAGCTCACCTTCACCCCCTCGATCGAGACCGCGCCGAGCTTCTCGCCCGATGGCAGCCGCATCGTCTTCGAGAGCGACCGCTCGGGCACCCAGCAGCTCTACGTGATGTCGGCAAACGGGGGCGAGCCGACCCGGATCAGCTTCGGTCAGGGCCGCTACGGCACTCCGGTCTGGTCGCCGCGCGGCGACCTGATCGCCTTCACCAAGCAGAACCAGGGCCGCTTCCACATCGGCGTCATGCGCACTGACGGCAGCGAGGAACGCCTTCTCACCGCCTCGCATCTCGACGAGGGCCCGAGCTGGGCGCCAAACGGCCGGGTGCTGATGTTCTCGCGCGAGACGCAGGGCGCCAGCGGCACCTCGTCGCTCTACACCGTCGACGTGGCCGGGCGGAAGCTGACCCGGGTGCGCACCCCCGACGGCGCCTCGGACCCGAGCTGGGGGCCGCTGCAGTGAGCCATCCGCCCGAAAAATCTTCTTCGAGAGATTTTTCGGGGCGCCCGACTGACGGCCAGGATTTTTCGGGCGAAAAATCCTGGCCTTCGCACGACATTTGCAAGCCAACATGCCTGTGATAATTTGCCGGCAAGAAACGAGCAGGACAGTTCCATGAAACATCTCTCCAAGGCCCTGATGATCGCCGCCGTACTGGGGCTGGCGGCCTGTACGAACGGCGACCGTTTCGGGTCGGGCAGCGGGTCTGACGCCTATGGCGCCGGGGCCGGCGCAGGCGTCGAGACCGGCATCGTGCCGGGCAGCGCCAACGATCCCAAATCGCCCGCCTATTTCAACCAGACCATCGGCGACCGCGTGTTCTTCCTCGTCGACCAGTCGACCCTGACGCCGGAGGCTCAGGCGACCCTCGACGGGCAGGCCGGCTGGCTGATGACGAACTCCGATTACCTCGCGGTGATCGAGGGGCACGCCGACGAGCAGGGCACCCGCGAGTACAACATCGCCCTCGGCGCCCGCCGCGCCAACGCCACGATGGAGTACCTGATCTCCAAGGGCGTTGCGCCGAACCGGCTGAAGATCATCAGCTACGGCAAGGAGCGCCCGGTCGAGATCTGCTCGGAAGAGGCATGCTATGCCAAGAACCGACGCGCCGTGACCGTGATCTCCATGGGTCTCGGGAGCTGACGACCATGCGCCTTGCCGCCCTCGCCCTGTGCTTCGGCCTCGCCGCGGCCACCGCCGCGCCGGCCCAGGACAGTGAAACCCTGGCCGACATCCGGCAGGATCTCGGCCTTCTGAAGGGAGAGCTGCTGCGCCTTCAGCAAGAGCTCAACACCACGGGAGCGAGCGGTGCGCAGGTGAGCGGCAGCACGCTCGACCGGGTCAACATCATCGAACGCGAACTCCAGCGCGTCACCGCGCTGGCCGAGGAACTGCAGCATCGCATCGACATGGTGGTGCAGGACGGCAGCAACCGTATCGGCGATCTCGAGTTCCGGCTCTGCGAGCTCGAGCCCGGCTGCGACATCGGCAATCTCGGCGACACGCCGCTTCTGGGCGGGCAGGCGCCCTCCACCGGCGCGCCCGCGCCGGCCCCGGCGCCGGCGCAGCCCTCGAATGGTGGCGCGGAACTTGCGGTCAGCGAACAGAATGACTTCCGGCGGGCGCAGGAGGCGCTCGCCAGCGGTGACTTTCAGGGCGCCGCGGACCAGTTTGCGGCCTTCCGCCAGACCTTTCCCGGCAGCCCGCTAGAGCCCGACGCCCTTCTCGCCGAGGGCAAGGCGCTGGACCAGACCGGCGACACCCGCACCGCGGCGCGCCGCTTTCTCGACGCCTATGCCAACTATCCCGAGAGCCACGCCGCGCCGGAGGCGCTGTGGCGGCTCGGGGCGGCGCTCGGGGCGCTGCAGAGCCTCAACGAGGCCTGCGTGACGCTGGCCGAGGTCGGCGCGCGCTACCCAGGCACCCCGGCGGTGGCCGAGGCCGAGGCCGAGATGGGCCGTCTCGGCTGCCAGTGAGGCAAGCTCCGTGAGACGCCTCCGGTGACGTCGCAGCCCGACAGTCTCGACCAGCGCTTCGCCGAGGCGATGGGGGCGGCGCTGGGGCCGGATTTCCCCTCCGACATCGCGCTGGCCGTCTCAGGCGGCGGCGACAGCATGGCGATGCTGACGCTGGCGCACAATTGGGCCCATGTCTGGGGCACACGGCTTTGGGTGGTGACCGTTGATCACGGGCTGCGCCCGGAGGCGGCAGCCGAGGCGGCGTTGGTGCGTGAGACCTGCGACGAGCTCGGCCATCCCCACGCCACGCTGCACTGGCGCTGGGACGGGCAGGGCAACCTGATGGACGCCGCCCGCCGCGCCCGGCTCGACCTCATCGGCCGCTGGCGCGGCGCTCTTCGGTACGTGCTGCTGGCCCATACACGCGACGACGTGGCGGAGACCTTCCTGATGCGGCTGGCGCGGGGTTCGGGGGTCGACGGGCTCTCGGCGATGCGCCCGCTGCGCGTGGTGGCGCAGGAGGACTTCGCGCCGCTATCTCCCGAAGAGTGCTTTGGCGCGCGGCCGCCGGGGGCCGTGCTGCAGGCCGACTTTACCATTGTGCGCCCCTGCCTCGACATGCGCCGAGCGGAGCTGCGCCACTACCTGCGCGTGCTCAAGGGGTGCTGGGTCGACGATCCCACCAACGAGGACGACCAGTACGAGCGCGCCCGCATCCGCAAGCTGCTGCACGGCCTCGAGGCCGAGGGGCTGGGTGCCGAGACCTTCGCCGCCACCGCCGGGCGCATGTCGCGCGCCCGCGAGGCGCTGCGCGCCCGGGCGCTCTGGGCATGGGAGCGCTGCGGCAGCGAGGGCGCGGCGGGCGACCTCTGCTTCGAGCGCAGCGCGTTCGAGGCGCTCGAGCAGGAGACCCAGCTGCGGCTGCTCGCCGCCGCCCTGCAATGGGTGGCTTCGGCGGAGTACCGCCCGCGCGCCGCGGCGCTTGAGGCGCTGCTCGAGCGGCTGCTCTCGGGCGGGGCCGGCACGCTGATGGGCTGCGCGGCACGGGCGGAGCGCGAGCACCTGCGGATCTGGCGCGAATACGCGGCGGTCGGGGGCATCCACACCACGGTGGGTGAGACCACGCTCTGGGACGGGCGCTGGCGGGTTTTCCATCCCGATCTCAAGGGGCTGACGGTGCGCGCGCTTGGCGACGAGGGCTGGCGACAGGCCGCCGCCACACGTCAGGCGAGAGTGCCACATGCGCTGGCGCGCCCCTTGCCTGCAGTGTGGGACGGCGACCGGCTCGTGGCCTGCGACGCGGTCGGGATGGGGCCGGGCGGCACGACCGCGCTGGCGGCAGGCGACGCGCAGGACGGCGGTTTCCCCGGCTTCCTGCTTTCGCACTGAATTCGCATTGAACGTGCCGCCTTGATCCTTATGTTAGGCACATCGTGCTCTGATCGGGGCACGCGACGCATGTTTGGAGGCATTCCTTGGGCAACGCACGTAATATCGCCTTCTGGGTGGTCCTGTTTCTTCTGATCCTCGCCCTGTTCAACCTGTTCTCGGGCGGTGGCAGCACCCTTCAGAGCCGCGAAATCAGCTATTCCGATTTCGTCTCGGCGGTGGAAGACAACAGTGTCAGCTCGGTCACGATCGACGGTGAACAGATCCGCTACCGCAGCAGCGACGGCACCGACTACGTGACGGTGAAACCCGAGGATGCCCAGGTCACCGACCTTCTCATCGAAAACGGCGTGACGGTGCGCGCCGAGCAGCAGGAACAGTCCGGCTTCCAGGCCTTCCTGCTCTCGCTGCTGCCCTTCCTGCTGCTGATCGGCGTCTGGATCTACTTCATGAACCGGATGCAGGGCGGCGGCAAAGGCGGCGCCATGGGCTTTGGCAAGTCCAAGGCCAAGATGCTGACCGAAAAGCATGGCCGCGTGACCTTTGACGACGTGGCGGGCATCGACGAGGCCAAGGAAGAGCTGGAAGAGATCGTCGAATTCCTGCGCAACCCGCAGAAATTCTCGCGCCTTGGCGGCAAGATCCCCAAAGGCGCGCTGCTGGTTGGCCCTCCGGGGACTGGTAAGACGCTGCTGGCCCGCGCAAT
>NZ_JBYNAH010000284.1:0-5790 GCF_059781815.1 Salipiger sp.
CCGTCGACGACGATCTTGCCCGCCTGGTGCTCTTCCAGCCGGTTGATGCAGCGGATCATCGTCGACTTGCCCGAGCCCGAGGGCCCGGCGATGACGATGCGCTCGCCGCGATGCACCGTGAGGTCGATGTCGCGCAGCACGTGGAAGTTGCCGTACCACTTGTTCATCTTGGTGATCTGGATGGCCACCTCGTCGGAGACGGTCATCTGGCTGCGGTCGACGGTATCGGTCGCCTGTTGTTGCATGATCAGGTCTCCTTAGCGGTGCTCACGACGGAGCTTTTTCTCGAGGAAGAGGGAGTAGCGGCCCATGCTGAAGCAGAAGATGAAGAAGCAGAGGCCGATGAAGACGAAGAGTTCCCAGTAGATGCCGTTCCAGTCGGTGCTGGCGCGGATGGCGTTCGACAGGCCGATGGGATCGAGCAGGCCGATGAAGACCACCAGCGTGGTGTCCTTGAACAGGCCGATGAAGGTGTTCACGATGCCCGGGATCGAGATCTTCAGCGCCTGCGGCAGGATGATCAGCCGCATCGACTTCCAGTAGTCGAGGCCAAGCGCGTCGGCCGCCTCGTACTGGCCCTTGGGAAGCGCCGCGAGGCCGCCGCGCACCACCTCGGCGATATAGGCCGAGGAGAACAGCGTCACCATGATGATGACCCGCAGCATGAGGTCGAAATTGGTCCCCGGCGGCAGGAAGTAGTTCAGCAGCAGCGAGGCGGTGAACAGCCAGACGATCAGCGGCACGCCGCGGATCACCTCGATGAAGAACACCGAGCACTTGTTGATGATGAACAGGTCCGATTGCCGTCCCAGCGCCAGCACGATGCCCAGGGGCAGCGACAGCGCGATGCCCGAGACGCCGATGATCATCGCCAGCATGAAGCCGCCCATGTCATTGGAGCGCACGTTGACCAGCTCGAGCGGGATCACCGCATTCAGCGCGCCTGCGAGCGGGCCGCAGATCAGGAACCAGTAGAGCAGCGGAACGAGGATCGCCAGCAGCACGCCCGCGAGTGCGCCGAGGGCAGGGGCCGCGAAGCGCATCACCACGGCGCCGAGGACGAAGCCCGCGGCGACGGCGATGGGCCCCCAGAGCGAACCGCCCCAGAGCAGCCAGTAGAGCACGAAGGGCGCGGCAGCCGAGAACCACAGCATCTTGCGCGGCACCGAGGCGAAGAGCACAGGCGCGATGGCGGCGAGGAACAGCACGAAGGCCAGCACCGGGCGCCAGTAGAGCTCGGGCGGGTAGAAGCCGAAGAGCAGCTGGTTCCAGCGCTCGGAGATCACCGCCCAGCAGGCCACCGACGCATCGGCGCCGTAGATCTGATCGCGGATCTCGCGGCACTGGGCGAGGCTGTCGGCCTCCCAGATGCCCATCACCGCCCAGGGCAGCACGTGGCTCAGCACGGTCCAGATCACGAACAGCGATACCACCGTCAGGAAGACGTTGAGCGGGGTCGAGAACATGTTCTCGTGGATCCACTTGTAGGCGCCGGACTGCGACAGCGGCGGGTCCTGCTCCTCGACCATGGTGTCGCGGACATAGGCGACGGTCTGTGCGTGTGTATCGCTCATGTCAGCGCTCCTTCAGCTTCACGGAGGCGTTGTAGACGTTCATCACACCCGAGATCAGCAGGCTGAGCACGAGGTAGAACAGCCCGAGCAGCAGCATGCCCTCGAGCTCGCGTCCGGTCTGGTTGATGGTGATACCGCCAAGGGTGGAGCGGACGTCCATGTAGCCCACGGCGATGGCGAGAGAGCTGTTCTTGGTGAGGTTGAGGAATTGCGAGATCAGCGGCGGGATGATGACCCGCAGGGCCTGCGGCAGGATCACCAGGTTCATCGTGGTGCCCGGGCGCAGCCCGAGCGCGTAGGCGGCCTCGGTCTGGCCCTTGTTGACCGCGAGGATGCCTCCACGGACGATCTCGGCGATGAAGGCGCCTGTGTAGAGCGACAGCGCCAGCCACAGGGCGATCAGCGAGTTGCGCAGGTGGATGCCGCCGCCGAAGTTGAAGCCCTGCAGCGAGGGCATGTCGAGGAAGGCGCCCATCAGCAGCATCAGCAGGCCGGTGGGGACGATCAGAATGCCGAGGATCAGGTACCACGTGGTCGGCCGGTCGCCGGTGGCTTCCTGCTTCTCGGTGGCCCAGTGGCGCAGGCGCTGCACGGCGAAGATCGAGGCGCCCAGCACCACGAGGATCAGCAGCCAGTTGAACAGGCCATTGGTGAAGAAGGGCGAGGAGAAATGGATCGCCGGGATATAGACGCCGCGGTTGGTGATCGCCACGGCGTCGAACAGCATCGAGGCGTCGGGCGTGTCGCCGCGGAAGGCGCGTGGGGCAGGGGTGCTCTCGGTCATCAGCGCAAAGATCAGAACGATCCAGAGCAGCAGCGGCACGTTGCGGAAGCCCTCGACATAGACCGCCATCAGGCGCGAGACGAGCCAGTTGTTCGAAAGCCGCAGAACGCCCGCAACCACGCCCAGCACGGTGGCCAGCGCACAGCCGAGCACGGCGACGAGCAGCGTGTTGAGGATGCCGACGATGGCAGCCCGCCCGTGGGTCGACTGGCTGTCATACTCGATCAGGCGCTGGTTGATGTCGTAACCGGACGGCTGGGTCAGGAAGCCGAAGTCGAAATCCTTGCCCAGCGTCTGCAGGTTGTGAACGGTGTTCGACACCAGCCACGAGAACATCAGCATCAGCAGGATCATCGCCACGACCTGGATCGTGAGCGAGCGGTAGCGTGTGTCGTAAATAAGCTGTGACAGCCGGAAGCCCTGCCCCGGCGGGTCGGTCATCGTCGTCATGTCTTCTCCCCGGAGGTTCCCGTTCTTTCCAAGGCGTCGCGCCGGTTGCTCCGGCATCCTGCCCCTCTCCGGGAACTCAGTTTGGTCCTTCGGACCGATTTTCTGTTTTTGTCGTCGTTAGTTGAGAAGGGCGCGGGAATTTCTCCCCGCGCCCTATTTAGTGCCGTCCGATCAGCGGAACGGCGGGCTGTACATCAGGCCGCCCTCGGTCCACTGCGCGTTCAGGCCGCGCGACAGGCCGATCGGGGTGTTTTCGCCGATGGTCTTCTCGAAGATCTCGCCGTAGTTGCCGTTGGCCATGATGGCCTTCTTGGCCCAGTCGGCCTCGAGGCCGATCATCGCGCCAAGCTCACCTTCGGTGCCGAGCAGACGGTTGATCTCGGGGTTGTCGGTGGCTGCCGTGGAGAGTTCCTCGATGTTGGCCGAGGTCACGCCGTATTCTTCGGCGGCGACCAGAGCGTTGAGGCTCCAGCGCACGATGTCGCCCCACTCGCTGTCGCCGTGACGGACCAGCGGGCCGAGCGGCTCTTTCGAGATGATTTCCGGCAGGATCACGTGATCGCCCGGCGCTTCGAAGGAAGCGCGGGTGGCGGCGAGGCCGGAGGCGTCGGTGGTGTAGACGTCACAGGCACCGGCAAGGTACTGCTGCTGCGCTTCGGCGTTGGTCTCGATCGGAACCGGCTCGTAGCTGATGTTGTTCACACGGAAGAAATCCGCGAGGTTCAGCTCGGTGGTGGTGCCGGTCTGGATGCAGACGGTGGCGCCGTCGAGTTCCTTGGCCGAGGACACGCCCAGCTCTTTCGGAACCATGAAGCCCTGGCCGTCGTAGTAGTTCACGCCGACGAATTCGAACTTCAGGTCGACATCGCGCGAGAAGGTCCAGGTGGTGTTGCGGGCCAGCATGTCGATCTCGCCCGAGGCCAGCGCAGTGAAGCGGGTCTGGCCGGTGGTCGAGACGAATTCGACCGCCATCGGGTCACCGAGGACGGCGGCAGCAACGGCACGGCAGACGGCGACGTCAAAGCCCTGCCAGACGCCGTTTGCGTCGGGGGCCGAGAAGCCGGTCAGGCCGGTGGACACGCCGCAGTTCAGATTGCCACGTGCCTTGACGTCGTCGAGCGTCGCGGCGCCGGCAGCTCCTGCGGCGAGACCGGCGACGGTCAGCGCGCCAAGGATTACGGTGTTCTTCATGTTTACCTCTTCCTGTTTTCCGGCCCTTCGTGAGCCGGTTCCTTGGCCCCCTTGGGGCCGTGAAAACCTGGGATGGGTGCTCCCCCTCCTCTGGTGGCTGCGAGTTTGGGAGGATTCCTTCTGGGAGGTCAAGCCGTTCTGCCTGAGAAATCACCCTTACGTGCCGCCTAATTGAGCAGTCAATCGGACGGCGCGGTCGGTTTAATCAGCCTCGCAGAGCCAATAAAACCTATGCGCGTGCAGGAAGGCCTGGCGTTTTCGCTCTGCAACCTCCTGAGCTTCCTCGTCAACGCCCCAGAGTTCTTCCTGCCAGCTCTCGTCGAGCCGGGACAGGGCCCAGAGCGCCTCGGGATCATGGGCGGGGTCGGTGGCGGCGAGGCCGAGCACCAGAGACCCGGTCAGCGACACGAGATCGTGGAACGCCGCGAGTTCGAACGCGTCGAGCGCATGCGCCTCGCGGGCCAGCGCCGCGAGCGCCTGTGCCTCCTGCGGGGCGTGGATCACCCCGGCGCGGGGTTCGAGCCGGGCGCCGAAGCGCGCGGCGGCCCAGTCGAGCAGCGGATCCCAGCGCTCGGCCTGCCGTTGCACCAGCTCCTCGGGCTGGTCGGCGCGGTAGCAGAGCAGGTCGCTGTCGCCGTAATCGGCCAGCATCTGCGCCACCGCCTCGCGCTGCGGCGTGACCTTCTCGATGGCGCTGTTGGCGGTGCGGGTGAAGGGCATGGTGTTGGGGTCGATCTTCTCGCCCTGCGCCTGCCACTCGGCGGCGATGGCCTCGGCCAGCCCGAGGGTCGGCACCACCAACGGCGACTTGCCCGGTGTCATCACCCGGCGGCCGTCCAGCGCGACGCCGTGGCCGCCCTCGACTTGCGTGGCGGATGCGGTCTCGTAGAAGCGGCGGGGGGCCCATTCGCTCATGCGGTCTGCTCCCAGATCTGTGTCAGTAGGCCGGGCAGCAGGCGGATGTCGTCGATGACGAGATGCGCGTCGCGCAGCCGCTCGGCGTCGTGATAGCCCCAGGTGACGCCGATCGCGAGGATGCCGGCGGCGCGGGCCATGTCCATGTCGTAGCTGGTATCGCCGATCATCACGGCGCGATGCGTCTCGACCCCGGTCTCCGAAAGCGCCGCCTCGATCATCGAGGGGTGCGGTTTGGAGGGGTGGTCATCGGCGCATTGCTGGGTGACGAAGAGCTGGCGCATCTCGTGCCCGTCGACCAGCTTGTCGAGCCCGCGCCGCGACTTGCCGGTGGCGAGGCCCAGAAGCGTGTCGGGCTCGGCGTGGAGCTGGGTCAGCACCTTGCGCACATGCGGGTAGAGCGGCGAACTCTCGGGCGTGCCCTTCTCGGCGCGCAGGGCGAGATAGGCGGATTTGTAGGCCTCGACCATCTCGGCGCGGGCCGCCTTGTCGGCCTTGGGCGCAAGCTTGGCCATGGCCTGCGGCAGCGACAGCCCGACGATGGCGAGGATCTCCTCGCGCGGGGGCACCGCGAGGCCGGTGGCCCCGAAGGCCGCCTGCATAGAGGCGAGAATGTCGGCCTGGCTGTCGACGAGGGTGCCGTCGACGTCGAAGATCACAAGGCGCAGCGACATGCTCAGTGCAGCTCCGCGAAGGGATCGTCGGCGGCGATGTCCTCGGCCCAGCCGAGCGTCTCCCAGGTGTTGGCCATGTGCGTGGGCAGGGAGGCCGTCACGGTGACCGGCTTCTTGGTCACCGGGTGCAGGAAGGTCATCGAGCGGGCGTGCAGGTGCAGCTTCTTGGAGATCACGCCGCCGAGCTGGGCGCCCACATGGC
>NZ_JBYNAH010000419.1:0-1648 GCF_059781815.1 Salipiger sp.
ACAACACCCGCGCCATGGTGTTCTGGGGCCACGCCCCGAACTCGCAGACCCGGATGAAGGAGATGAAGACGGCGATGGAGAAGCTCGACCTGCTGGTCGTGGTCGATCCCTACCCCACCGTCTCGGCGATCCTGCACGACCGGACCGACAACACCTACCTGCTGCCGGCCTCGACCCAGTTCGAGACCTACGGCTCGGTGACCGCGTCGAACCGCTCGATCCAGTGGCGTGACAAGGTGGTGGAGCCGCTCTTCGAATCGCTTCCCGACCACATCATCATGCACAAGTTCGCCACCAAGTTCGGCTTTGCGGATCGCCTGTTCCGCAACATCGAGGTGAATGGCGAAGAGCCGCTGGTCGAGGATCTCACCCGCGAGTTCAACCGCGGCATGTGGACCGTGGGCTATACCGGCCAGTCGCCGGAACGGCTCAAGATGCACATGGAAAACCAGCACACCTTCGACCGCACCACGCTGCGCGCCAATGGTGGCCCCGCGGATGGCGATTTCTACGGCATGCCGTGGCCCTGCTGGGGCACGCCCGAGATGAACCACCCGGGCTCGGCCAACCTCTACGACACCTCGCTGGCGGTGAAGGATGGCGGCCTGCCGTTCCGGGCCCGCTACGGCGTCGAGCGCAATGGCGAGAACCTGCTCGCCGAGGGCTCGTACACCGTCGGCTCCGAGATCGAGGACGGCTATCCCGAGTTCACCATGCAGATGCTGATCGATCTCGGCTGGGACAGCGATCTGACGCCCTATGAGCGGCGCATGATCGAATATGTCGCGGGCTATATCGACCAGCGTCCCGAGACCGACACCGATCTCGGCGAGCAGTCGCAGACCGGGCCCTACCCGTCCGACTTCGCCGAGAAGATCGGCGGCGTGAACTGGAAGACCGACCTCTCGGGCGGCATCCAGCGCGTGGCGATCGCCCACGGCTGTGCGCCTTACGGCAACGCCAAGGCCCGCTGCGTGGTCTGGACCTTCCCGGACCCGGTCCCGGTGCACCGCGAGCCGCTCTACACCAACCGGCGCGATCTGGTGGAAGACTACCCGACCTACGAGGACAAGACCTTCTGGCGCGTGCCGACCATGTACGCCTCGATCCAGAAGAACGACTTCTCGAAGGACTACCCGATCATCCTCACCTCCGGCCGACTGGTCGAATACGAGGGTGGCGGCGACGAGACCCGGTCCAACCCGTGGCTCGCCGAGCTCCAGCAGAACATGTTCGTGGAGATCAACCCGCGCGACGCCAACAATCTCGGCGTACGCGACGGGGCGGATGTCTGGGTCGAGGGCCCCGAGGGCGGCAAGGTCAAGGTCATGGCCATGGTCACCCCGCGGGTGGGCGAGGGCGTTGCCTTCATGCCCTTCCACTTCGGCGGTCATTTCGAGGGCGAGGATCTGCGCTCGAAATATCCCGACGGGGCGGATCCCATCGTTTTGGGTGAATCCACCAACACCGCGCAGACCTATGGCTACGACTCCGTCACCCAGATGCAGGAGACCAAGGCCACCCTCTGCAAGATCATGCCGGCGTAAGGAGAGCGAGACATGGCACGAGCTAAATTCCTCTGCGATGCCGAACGCTGCATCGAGTGCAACGCCTGCGTCACCGCGTGCAAGAACGAGCACGAGGTGCC
>NZ_JBYNAH010000285.1:0-5755 GCF_059781815.1 Salipiger sp.
CGGGACAATTCACCCCGAGGTATTTTGAAACCAGAGAAGACAGGGGTGTGGCGCGGGGAAGGTCGCGTCAGTCTGCCAGGTAGGTCTCGAGGGTCTTCTGCACGCCGTGCGACCAGAGACGGTCGAGCCAGCCGGTGAAGAGCGAGGCGAACTGGCCGTTGCCGGCGAGATCGCCGTAGACCGTGCGCTGCTCGAGCCAGGCCACCGGGCGGGTCTTGGCCTCCGCCGACAGCGCCACCAGCCGGTCCCAGTCGGGATCGTTGGGGGCGATCTCGGTGCCATCCTCGAAATGGCCGGCGCAATAGCGGCACCAGAGGGCGGATTCGAGCGCCAGGCCGGTGATCGGCGCGCCCGCCGCGAGCCCGTCGAGGATCGAGGGGACGATGAACTTGGGTTGGCGGTTCGACCCGTCGAGGCAGAGCCTGCGGGTGGTGTCCTTCACCGCCGGGTTGGAGAAGCGCTCGTCGATCAGCTCGAGATAATCCGAGGGGGTGAAATCGGGCACCGGGTGCACATGCGGCAGCACCTCCTGCTCCTCGACCTTGCGGAAGAAGGCGTGCACCAGCGGGTGGGCCATGGCCTCGTCGACCAGCTCGCAGCCCAGCAGCGCGCCGGAATAGGCGATGATGGCGTGGCCGCCATTGAGGATGCGGATCTTCATCCGCTCGTATTCATGCACCTTGTCGGTGAAGGTGACGCCCACCGTCTCGAGCGCCGGCCGGCCCTGGGGAAACTTGTCCTCGAGCACCCATTGCCGGAACGGCTCGCAGGTCACCGGGACCGGATCCTCGAGGCCGAACTCGGCGGCGAGCGCGCGCTCGGCCTCGCCGGTGGCGGGCGTGATGCGGTCGACCATGGAGTTGGGGAAGGCGACGTTGGCGGCGATCCAGTCGGCCAGCGCCGGATCCGAGCGCCGGGCGGTGCCGACGACTGCGTCACGGGTCACATCGCCATTGCCGGGGATGTTGTCGCAGCTCATCACCGTGAACGGAGGCTGCCCGGCATCGTGGCGCGCCTTGAGGGCCGCGACGATGGCGCCGAAGACGGTCTTCGGAGCGTCCGGGGTCTCGCCGTCCGCGACGATGTCGGGATGGGTCGGGTCGAAGGTCGCGGTGGTGGGATCGACGTAATAGCCGCCCTCGGTCACGGTGAGCGACACGATGCGGGTGGCGGGATCGATCATCTTGGCGATCAGCGGCGCGTTGACGGGATCGACCTCGACGAAGTCGATCATCGCGCGGATGATGCGCGGGCGGTTGCCGGCGGGGGAGCGCTCGATCACCGTCGACAGGCAATCCTGCGCCTTCAGCGCGTCGCGCATGCGGGCATCGGGGGCGCGCACGCCGGCGCCGGTGATCGCCCAGCCGTGGTCGCGGCCGGTGGCGAAGAGATCGTCGAGATAGACCGCCTGGTGGGCGCGGTGGAAATTGCCAAGCCCCACATGCACGATGCCGTGGCTCAGACCGCTGCGGTCATAGGCGGGCAGGGCGACGCGGCTGTCGAGATCGCCCAGGGTTTCGTTGACCAGTTTCATTGAGATCGCCTCCGTCAGCTCATCCACTGACCGCCGTCCACGTTGTAGCACTGGGCGACGATGTACTCGGCCTCGTCGGAGGCCAGGAAAATTGCCATGCCGGTCAGGTCCTCGGCGGTGCCCATCCGGCCATAGGGGACGGCCTCGCCGACCTCCCGTTTCTTCTGTCCCGGCGCCTTGCCCTCGTATTTCGCGAAGAAGGCGTCGACCCCGTCCCAGTGTTCGCCGTCGACCACGCCGGGGGCGATGGCGTTGACGTTGATGCCGTGCTCGATGAGGTTGAGCCCGGCGCTCTGGGTCAGCGAGATCACCGCCGCCTTGGTGGCGCAGTAGACCGCGACCAGCGGCTCGCCGCGGCGCCCGGCCTGCGAGGCCATGTTGATGATCCGGCCCTTGATGCCGTGATCGATCATGTGCCGCGCCACCGCCTGAAGGGTGAACAGCGTGCCGCCGACATTGATGTCGAAGACCCGGATGTAATCCTCGCGGGTGATCTCGGTGATCGGCGCAGCAGTGAACAGCGCCGCGTTGTTGATCAGGATGTCGATCCGGCCGAGCCGCGCCACGGTCTCGGCGACGGCGGCGTCGATGCTCTCCTGCCGGGTGATATCCATCTCGACGGCGATGGCGGCCTCACCGAGCTCGGCGGCGGTTGCCTCGGCGCGCGCGATGTCGATGTCGGCGATCGCCACCTTGGCGCCCTCGGCGATATAGGCCTTGGCGAAGGCGGCCCCGATGCCGCGGGCGGCACCGGTGATCAGCGCGCATTTGCCGGCGAGACGGGTCATGCGCGCAGGCCCTGCTCGTTGAAGCGGTGGATCTTGTCGGCTTCGGGCGTCAGGAAGATCTTGTCGCCATGCTTGACCGAAAGCTCGCCGTCGACGCGCACGGTGATGGTCTCGGCCAGGCCGGTCTCATGCACGTGCAGGAAGGTGTCGGAGCCAAGGTGCTCGGCCACGCCGACCACGCCTTCCCAGGTGCCGGCCTCGGTCGAGGCGCCGATATGCTCGGGGCGGACGCCGATCTTGGCGGCGCCGTGCTGCTGGGCGACGTTGCCGCCGAAGATGTTCATCTTGGGGCTGCCGATGAAGCCCGCCACGAACTCGTTGCGCGGCTCGCGGTAGAGCTCCAGCGGGCTGCCGACCTGCTCGATATTGCCGGCGCGCAGCACCACGATCTTGTCGGCCATGGTCATCGCCTCGACCTGGTCGTGGGTGACGTAGATCATCGTGGTGGCGAGGCGCTTGTGCAGCTCCATGATCTCGAGCCGCATGCCCACCCGCAGCGCCGCGTCGAGGTTCGACAGCGGCTCGTCGAAGAGGAAGGCCTGCGGTTCGCGCACGATGGCGCGGCCGATGGCGACGCGCTGGCGCTGGCCGCCGGAGAGCTGGCCGGGACGGCGGTCGAGATAGTCGGTGAGGTTGAGCGCCTTGGCAGCACCGTCGATGCGCCGCTTCTGCTCGTCCTCGGGAATGCCGGCCATCTTCATCGGAAAGGCGATGTTCTTGCGCACCGACATGTGCGGGTAGAGTGCGTAGCTCTGGAACACCATGGCCAGTCCGCGCTGCGCGGGGGCCATGCGGGTGGCGTCTTCGCCGTCGATCCGGATCTGCCCCGAGCTGACATCCTCGAGCCCGGCGATCAGCCGCAGCAGGGTGGACTTGCCGCAGCCCGAGGGGCCGACGAAGACCACGAACTCGCCATCGTTGATGGTCAGGTCGAGCGGCGGGATGACGTTCACGTCACCGAAGCTCTTGGTCACTTTGTCGAGTGTGATACGTCCCATGAGAGGTTCTCCCGTTTTCTTATTTCACCGCGCCGAAGGTCAGGCCGCGGACGAGTTGCTTCTGGCTGAACCAGCCCATGATGAGGATCGGCGCGATGGCCATTGTGGAAGCCGCCGAGAGCTTGGCGTAGAACAAGCCCTCGGGGCTGGAGTAGGACGCTATGAAGGCCGTGAGTGGTGCTGCCTTGGCGGCAGTGAGGTTGAGCGTCCAGAATGCTTCGTTCCAGGCGAGAATGAAGTTGAGCAGCAGGGTCGAGGCGATGCCCGGGACCGCCATCGGCGTCAGGACATAGAGGATCTCGTCCCGCAGCGAGGCACCGTCCATGCGGGCCGCTTCGAGGATCTCGCCGGGGATTTCCCGGAAGTAGGTGTAGAGCATCCACACGATGATCGGCAGGTTGATCAGCATGAGCACGACGGTCAGGCCGATCTTCGTGTCGAGGAGCCCCAGCTTGATGAACAGCAGGTAGATCGGGTAAAGCACGCCGACCGCCGGAAGCATCTTGGTGCTGAGCATCCAGAGCAGGATGTCCTTGGTGCGCGGCGAGGGCACGAAGGCCATCGACCAGGCCGCCGGGATCGCCACGATCAGGCCGAGCAGGGTGGAGCCGCCGGCGATGAAGATCGAGTTCCACAGGAACTCGGCGTAGTCCGAGCGCTCCATGACCGCGGCGTAGTTTTCGGTCGTCCAGTCGAAGAACAGGAAGACGGGCGGATCGGCGATGGCCGTGGCCTCGGTCTTGAAGCTGGTCAGGATGGTCCAGAGGATCGGGAAGAAGATCAGCAGACCGACGGTCCAGGCCGCGGCGGTGTTGATCGCCTTGCGTTGGGTGGTGATTTCGCGTGCCATGTCTGGTCTCTCCTCAGGCGTCGAGGTTCTTGCCGACGATCCGCATCAGGAAGATCGCGATGATGTTGGCGAGGATGACGGCGTAGATACCGCCGGCGCTGCCAAGTCCGACATTCTGGCTCTCGAGCACGCGCTGGTAGATCAGGTAGGTCAGGGTGCGGGTGCCGAAGCTGCCCTGCGTGGTGACGAAGATCTCGGCGAAGATGCCCAGAAGGAAGATCGTCTGGATCAGCAGCACGATGGTGATGGCGCGGCTGAGGTGCGGCAGGATGATGTAGATGAAGCGCGAGACCCACGGCGCGCCGTCCATCTCGGCGGCCTCGATCTGTTCGCTGTCGAGCGATTGGATCGCGGTCAGAAGGATCAGCGTGGCGAAGGGCAGCCACTGCCACGACACGATCATCACGATCGAGGTCAGCGAGGCCTGGCTCAGCCACTCCACCGGCGTCGCGCCGAAGAAGGTCCAGAGATGGGCGAAGAGGCCGTTCACCGGGTCCATGAACATGTTCTTCCAGACCAGCGCCGAGACGGTGGGCATGACGAAGAAGGGCGCGATCACGAGGATGCGGACAACGCCCTGACCCCACATCGGCTGGTCGAGCAGCAACGCCAGGGCGATGCCGAGGACGATGGTGATGACGAGCACGCCACCGACGATGATCAGCGTCGCCCAGATGCTGGGCCAGAAGGCCGAGGAGGTGACGAAGCGGACGTAATTCTCGAAGCCGACCCATCCGAGGTCGCCACCGCGCAGCGGCAGGTATTGCTTGAACGAGAAGACGAGGGTCATCGTCAGCGGCACAAGCATCCAGCCGAGAAGCAGGATCACCGCGGGTGCCAACATCAATCGGGCTGCTGATCGTGCGTGCTGGGTCGCCATGGCAAACCTCCTTGGGGGTGCGGACAGTCCGAGCGCCGCGAAGAGGCCAGCTCAGATCCTGTCGGACGGGTCTTTTGTCGTTGAGGGTCGGATCGGTTGGGGGGCGGCACAGGCCGCCCCCCGATCCGGGCTACAGGGGGAGAGTCAGTAGCCCGCAGCTTCCATTTCGTCGGTGGTGATGGCCTGGGCCTTCTCGAGCGCTTGCTCGACGGTCTGCTGACCGGCCAGCGCTGCGGAGAGTTCCTGGCCCACCTGGGTGCCGATACCCGCGAATTCCGGGATCGCGACGAACTGGACGCCGGTGTAGGGCACCGGATCAACGGTCGGCTGGTTCGGGTCAGCCTCGTTGATGCTGTTCAGGGTCATCTCGGCGAACGGCACCTTCTGGTACTCGGGGTTCTCGTACAGCGAGGTGCGGGTACCCGGGGGCACGTTCGCCCAGCCCTCTTTCGAGGCGACGAGCTGGGTGTATTCCTTCGAGGTTGCCCATGCGACGAACTTCTTGGCCGCGTCCTCGGAGTCGGTGCCGGCGGGGATGCCGAGCGACCATGCCCAGAGCCAGTTGCCGCGCTTGCCGAGGCCGTTGTCGGGTGCGAGGGCGAAGCCCACGTGCTCGGCCACGGTGGAGTCGTTGGGGTTGGTCACGAAGGAGGCCGCCACGGTGGCGTCGATCCACATGCCGCACTTGCCCTGCTGGAACAGCGA
>NZ_JBYNAH010000286.1:0-5754 GCF_059781815.1 Salipiger sp.
GCTGGAAGAGCACCAGGCGGGCAAGATCGTCGTCGACGGGACCGAGCTCGGCTCGGACCTGAAGAACATCGACAAGATCCGCTCGGAAGTCGGCATGGTCTTCCAGCACTTCAACCTCTTCCCGCACCTGACCATCCTCGAGAACTGCACCCTCGCGCCGATCTGGGTCCGCAAGGTCCCGAAGAAGGAGGCCGAGGCCACGGCCATGCATTTCCTCGAGAAGGTCAAGATCCCCGAGCAAGCGCACAAGTATCCCGGCCAGCTCTCGGGCGGTCAGCAGCAGCGCGTGGCGATTGCCCGGTCGCTGTGCATGAAGCCGCGGATCATGCTCTTTGACGAGCCGACCTCGGCGCTCGACCCGGAGATGATCAAGGAGGTGCTCGACACCATGGTCAGCCTTGCCGAAGAGGGCATGACCATGCTCTGCGTGACCCACGAGATGGGCTTTGCGCAGGCGGTCGCGAACCGGGTGATCTTCATGGATGCGGGCCAGATCGTCGAGCAGAACGAGCCCAAGGCGTTCTTCAACAACCCGCAGCACGAGCGCACCAAGCTGTTTCTCAGCCAGATCCTCGGCCACTGAGCCCCCTGCCCCACGGGCAGAGACATTATCGGAAAAGCCCGTCCGCTTCGGATGGGCTTTTTTCGTGCCTCGCTCGGCCAGGGGCCAAGAATTTTAGCTAAAATTCTTGCGCCCTTTGGGGAGGCCCCGCGCAAAACGAAACACGCCCCGGAGATTGCTCTCCGGGGCGTGTCTCAATGCTGTCGAAGCGGGATGCTTCAGCCGCGCTCTTCGATGATCTCGACGAGGTGCGGGATCTTTGCGACCATGCCGCGCACCGAGGGGGTGTCCTCGAGCTCGCGGGTCTTGTGCATCTTGTTCAGGCCCAGACCGATGAGGGTCTTGCGCTGGACTTCGGGGCGGCGGATCGGCGAGCCGATCTGCTTCACGACGATGGTTTTAGCCATGGATCTCAGGCCTCCTCAGCGACTTGGGTCGACTCGGCCGGCGCGTCGTCGCGCTTGGGCAGGATGTCGGCCACTTTCTTGCCGCGACGCTGGGCGACGTTGCGCGGCGACTGCTCGCGCTCGAGGCCGGCCAGGGTGGCGCGGATCATGTTGTACGGGTTCT
Source organism: Salipiger sp. (assembly GCF_059781815.1). Lineage (NCBI taxonomy): Bacteria > Pseudomonadati > Pseudomonadota > Alphaproteobacteria > Rhodobacterales > Roseobacteraceae > Salipiger > Salipiger sp. The sequence goes on from NZ_JBYNAH010000286.1 coordinate 1,133, forward strand.
GCGAGCCGATCGACTTGGCGACCACGTCGTGCACGCCCAGCATCTCGAACACGGCACGCATCGGACCACCGGCGATGATACCGGTACCTTGCGGTGCGGTGCGCATCACAACGCGGCCAGCACCGTGACGGCCTTCGATGTCGTGGTGCAGGGTGCGGCCTTCGCGCAGCGGCACGCGGATCATCTTGCGCTTGGCTTGCTCGGTGGCCTTGCGGATGGCCTCGGGGACCTCCTTGGCCTTGCCCTTGCCAAAGCCGACACGGCCTTTCTGGTCGCCGACGACGACGAGCGCGGCGAAGCCGAAGCGCTTACCGCCCTTCACGGTCTTGGACACACGGTTGATCGCAACAAGGCGATCGGCGAATTCCGGGGCTTCCTCGCGGTCGCGACGGTTGCCGCGGCGGTTTTCACGTTCTGCCATCAGGCATTCCTCTGTTCAGGGTCGGCGCGCTGCGGTCCTGGGACCGGAGCCACCGGGTTGGAGCAATCCAGGTGAGGCGCAGAAGGCGTCTCCCGGATCATCGAGGCGTTTCCGCCTACAAGAACGGGGCAACCGAAGCTGCCCCGAAAGGGATCGCCGGGCGGGGACGTGCCCCGCCGCGACAGATCAGATCTTCAGGCCACCCTCGCGGGCTGCGTCGGCCAGAGCCTTGACGCGACCGTGATAGAGGAAGCCACCACGGTCGAAATAGGCTTCTTCCACGCCGGCGGCCTTGGCACGCTCGGCGATCAGGGCGCCCACTTTCTGGGCCGCTTCCACGTTGCCCTTGCCGACCACGCCCAGGTCCTTCTCCATGGTGGAGGCCGAGGCGAGGGTCACACCGCGAACGTCGTCGATCAGCTGGGCGCTGATGTTCTTGTTCGAACGGTGCACCGACAGGCGCACGCGACCGGCGTTGACCTTGCGAAGCTTGTTCCGGACGCGCAGGCGGCGCTTCTGGAACAGTTGCAGTTTGCTGTTTGCCATTGTCCGCGTCCTTACTTTTTCTTGCCTTCCTTGGCGAAGATGTACTCACCTTTGTAGCGAATACCCTTCCCCTTGTACGGCTCCGGACGGCGCCAGTCGCGGATGTTTGCCGCAACCTGACCGACCTCTTGGGCGTTGTGGCCCTCGACGATGATTTCCGTCGGCTTCGGCGTGGTGACCGTGATGCCCTGCGGAATGTCGAAGTTCACATCGTGGCTGTAGCCCAGGTTCAGCTTCAGGGTCGAACCCTGAACCTGAGCGCGGTAACCCACACCCTGGATCTCGAGCTCTTTCTTGAAGCTGTTCTGGACGCCGTAGACCATGTTCGCAACGACGGTCCGGGACATGCCCCACTGCTGACGGGCGCGCTTGGAATTGCCGCGCGGCGTCACGGTGATGGTGTTGTCCTCGACCGCGATGGTCACGTCGTCGGTGGCGGTGAAGGTCTGGGCGCCTTTCGGGCCCTTCACTTCAACGGTCTGGCCGCTGACGGATGCGGAAACACCCGAGGGCAGCTCAACCGGCTTTTTCCCAATACGAGACATCCGTCCCTCCTTAGAATACCGTGCAGAGCACCTCGCCGCCGACATTGGCAGCGCGGGCGTTTGCGTCCGACATCACGCCCTTCGGCGTGCTGACAATCGACACACCCAGGCCCTGACGGACCGAGGGGATGTCCTTCACACCCATGTACACGCGACGGCCGGGCTTGGAGACCCGCTGCAGTTCGCGGATGACCGGGGTGCCATCGTAGTACTTGAGGCTGATCTCGAGCGTCGGGTGACCGTTCTTGTCGGTCCCGGACTCGTAGCCGCGGATGTAGCCTTCGTCCGCCAGCACGTCGAGAACCCAGCCACGCAGCTTGGAGGCAGGGGTCGACACGACCGACTTGCCGCGCAGCTGCGCGTTGCGGATACGGGTGAGCATATCGCCGATAGGATCGTTCATCTCATACCCTCCTTACCAGCTCGATTTCACGACACCGGGAAGCTGGCCGTTCGAGCCGAGTTCGCGCAGGGCGATACGGCTGATCTTGAGCTTGCGGTAGTAGGCGTGGGGACGGCCCGTCAGTTGGCACCGGTTGTGCAGACGGGTCGGCGAGGAATTGCGCGGCAGTTTCGCCAGCTTCAGGCGGGCCTTGAAGCGCTCTTCCATCGGTTTGCTTTCGTCGTTCGCGATCTCTTTGAGCTCAGCGCGCTTGGCGGCGTACTTCTCCACCAGCGCCTGGCGCTTCTTTTCGCGTTCGATCATGGATTTTTTGGCCATGTGTTCGCTCCTCAGGCGTTGAAGGGCATGTTGAAATGCTTCAACAGCGCCTTGGCTTCCGCGTCGGTTGCCGCGGTGGTGGTGATGATGACGTCGATGCCCCAGACCTCGTCGACCTTGTCGAACTCGATTTCCGGGAAGACGATGTGCTCCTTGATGCCCATGGCAAAGTTGCCACGGCCGTCGAACGACGGTTTCACGCCGCGGAAGTCGCGGATGCGGGGCATCGCGATGTTCACCAGGCGGTCAAGGAAATCGTACATACGGTCACCACGCAGGGTCACCTTGGCACCAAGCGGCATGTCCTCACGAACGCGGAAGCCGGCGATCGACTTCTTGGCTTTCGTGGTGACGGCCAGCTGGCCGGCGATCTTGGTCAGGTCTTCCTGAGCCGATTTCGCCTTCTTGGAGTCGCGCACGGCCTCGGCACCGCAGCCGATGTTCAGGACGATCTTGTCCAGACGCGGGATCTGCATGTCGTTGGTGTAGCCGAACTCTTCTTTCAGAGCGGCCTTGATCGTGTCGCGGAACTGCGTCTTGAGACGCGGGGTGTAGGTCGCGGTATCAAGCATCGATCACGTCCCCCGTGGTCTTGGCGTAACGGACCTTCTTGTCGCCTTCCATGCGGAAGCCAACGCGGGTCGGTTTGCCGTTGGCATCGACGATGGCGAGGTTCGACAGGTCGAGGGGCATCGCCTGCGGCAGACGGCCGCCCTGCGAGTCCTGCGACTGGCGGGTGTGACGGATCGCCATGTTCACGCCGCCGACGACGGCCTTGCCGGCCTTCGGATCGACGGATTCAATGGTTCCGGTCTTGCCCTTGTCCTTGCCGGCAAGAACGATGACCTTGTCACCTTTTTTCAACTTGGCAGCCATCAGAGCACCTCCGGCGCGAGCGAGATGATCTTCATGAAGTTCTTCGCGCGCAGCTCGCGAACGACCGGCCCGAAGATACGGGTGCCGACCGGCTCGCCCGCGTTGTTCAGGATGACGGCCGCGTTGCGGTCGAAGCGGATGGACGTGCCGTCTTCACGGCGGACTTCCTTGGCGGTGCGCACGACGACGGCCTTGCGGACGTCACCCTTCTTCACGCGGCCGCGCGGAATGGCCTCTTTCACCGAGACGACGATGATGTCGCCGACCGATGCGTAGCGGCGATGCGAGCCGCCGAGGACCTTGATGCACTGAACTTTCCGGGCACCGGAGTTGTCAGCGACATCCAGATTGGTCTGCATCTGGATCATGTGGTTTCTCCCGACCTTTGGGGGTTGTTCTAGGTCTACCCCCCAGGGTTTCGATCAAACTGGGATGTGGGCGGATTACTCCGCGATCACTTCCCAGCGCTTCGTCTTCGACTTCGGCGCGCATTCGATGATGCGGACGCTGTCGCCGACTGCGAACTTTTCCGCCTCGTCGTGAGCGCGGTACTTCTTCGACTTCTTGATGGTCTTCTGCAGCACGGGGTGCTTGAAGCGGCGGACCACCTGGACCGTGACGGTCTGAGCGTTGGCGGTGGAGGTCACGGTGCCTTGCAGGATACGCTTGGGCATGGGGTTAACTCCTTATTCCGCCGAAGCCGCGGCAGCGGCTTTCTGGTTCAGCACGGTCTTCACACGCGCCACGTCACGACGGACCTGGCGGATGCGTGCGGTGTTTTCGATGGCTCCGGTGGCCTTCTGGAAGCGGAGGTTGAAGGCCTCCTTCTTCAGGGCCACGAGCTCGTCCCGGAGCTGGTCCGGGGTCTTCGAGCTAAGCTCTTTGGCGTCCATGTCGGTCGCTCCTTTGTTGCAACATCACCGGAGAGCCCCGTCGTTATGCGGGTCACCCTGATTCCCGGTGGAGGTGGATGAGCGCGCTCTATAGGCCGGGATCGCGCATAAGGCAAGGGAGAAAGGGCTTCGGGGCCCTGGGTGGGCAGATCTGCCCCCTGCCCTGCTTCGCCAATCGTCCGCTTCGGGGCCGAACCGTTGGTCTCCGCCCGTTCGCACCTCAAACGCTCCCCCGGAGCGTTTGCCGGGCAAAGCCCGGACCGGTGCGCACACCCACTTGTATTTGAAGCTGACCGAGATGCGCACGTCTTCCGCCGTGTTGGGCGGCACCTCGTGACGCAGCCACGATTCCCAGAGCAGCACATCGCCCACCGCCGGCGCCTCGTAGACGAAGGTCTTCAGCTCGTCCCGACAGCCCTTGCGGCGCGCCGGCGCGGCCATCATGAAGCCCAGCCGCGGGTCCTCGAGCTTCAGCGCCGAGGTGCCGTCAGGCATCGAGACATAGGTCGTCCCCGAGATCACCGAATGCGGATGGATATGCGAGGAGTGGGTGCCGCCTTCGGGCAGGATGTGGATCCAGATATCCTCGACCACCAGCTTCTTGTCGCCAAGATCGAACT
>NZ_JBYNAH010000287.1:0-5710 GCF_059781815.1 Salipiger sp.
GTCGAGTGGCTGCTTGAAAGCCACGTGCATGCCGACCACCTCTCGGCCGCGCCCTACATCCAGCAGGAAGTGGGCGGCAAGATCGGCATCGGCGAGCGCATCACCGTGGTGCAGGACACCTTCGGCAAGGTGTTCAACGAGGGCACCGAGTTCCAGCGCGACGGCTCGCAGTTCGACCAGCTCTTCGAGGAGGGCGACAGCTTTCACATCGGCCAGCTGCGCGGTGACGTGCTGCACACGCCCGGCCACACTCCGGCCTGCCTGACCTACGTGATCGGCGATGCCGCCTTTGTTGGCGACACGCTGTTCATGCCCGATTTCGGCACCGCGCGCTGCGACTTCCCCGGCGGCTCGTCCGAGACGCTCTACAACTCGATCCAGAAGATCCTGTCCCTGCCCGACGAGACCCGCATCTTCGTGGGCCACGACTACAAGGCACCCGGACGCGACGAATACGCCTGGGAGACCACCGTGGGCGAGCAGAAGGCGCTCAACATCCACGTGGGCGAGGGCAAGTCGGCCGAGGAGTTCGTCAAGATGCGCGACACCCGCGATGCGACGCTCGCGATGCCGAAGCTGATCATCCCGTCGCTGCAGGTCAACATGCGCGCCGGCCAGATGCCGCCCGCCGACGAAAAGGGCGACGTCTTCCTCAAGGTGCCGGTCAACAAGCTCTGACCCCGTCGCAATCCGCATTTCGGCGCCCCCGTCGCGAACCGGGGGCGCCTATGCGTTCACAAAACCACTCTCCCCAACACTCACGTCAAGACACGAAGGAAACGCGCAACATGGAACAGGACTGGATCTGGGGCCTGATCGGCGGCCTGCTGATCGGCTCCGGCGGGGCGGTCTATCTGCTCTTCAACGGACGCATCATGGGCGCCTCGGGCATCATCGGCTCGCTGGTCGACGGCTCCGCGGGCAACATGAAATGGGACCGGCTGGTGTTCCTCGCAGGCGTGGTGCTTCTGCCCATCCTGCTCTACCCGTTCTACCGCGAGGTCGATCCCCACATCACCGACAACACCGCGGTGCTGGTCGCCGCCGGCCTGCTGGTGGGCCTGGGCACGCGTCTGGCCAATGGCTGCACCTCGGGCCACGGGGTCTGCGGCATGTCGCGCCTGTCGGTGCGCGGCTTCGTCGCCACCATCTGCTACATCCTCGCCGGCGGCGTCGGCGTGGTGATCTTCCGTCACATTCTGGGAGTGATCTGAGATGATGCGACTGCTGTTCTCCTTCATCGCGGGCGGCCTCTTCGGCGGCGGCCTGTTCGTCTCGGGCATGACCGACACCTCCAAGGTGCAGGGCTGGCTCGACGTGTTCGGCGCGTGGGATCCGACGCTCGCCTTCGTTATGGGCGGCGCGATGATCCCGATGGCCATCGCCTGGCTGGTGGCGCGCAAGCGTCAGAGTTCGGTGCTGGGCGTGCCGCTGCCCCCCGCCCCCTCGCGCGAGATCGACCGCAAGCTGATCATCGGTTCGGTGCTGTTCGGCATCGGTTGGGGCCTGGCCGGTCTGTGCCCGGGGCCGTCGATTGCGGCGCTGAGCTTTGGCGGCAGCGGGCTGTACGTTTTCGTGGCGGCGATGCTTACCGGCATGGTTGTCGCGCCTTTCGTGCGATCACGTCTGGACAAAGCCGTACCCGCCGAGTGATATCCCGGGCATGGCTATGATCGAAATCACCCCCGGCTATTCCGTCTCTCCGCAGATCGCGCTCGAGGACGTGCAGGCCGCCGCCGATGCGGGCGTGACGCTCGTGATCTGCAACCGCCCCGACGAGGAGGTTCCGCAGGAACTGTCTCATCATGCGATGGAAGAGGCGGCCCGCGCCGCCGGGATGGACTTTGTCTACATCCCGGTCACCAACGAGGGCCTGACCCTCGAGCAGGTGACACAGCAGGCCGAGCATCTGGCCAGGGCCGACGGGCCGGTGCTGGCCTATTGCCGCTCGGGCACGCGGTGCTCGATCGTCTGGGCGATGGGCAAGGCCGGCGAACTGCCGGTCGATGAGATCCTCGCCACCACCGCCAAGGCGGGCTACCAGCTCGAGGGCATCCGCCCGACGCTCGAGAGCCTCGCGGCGCAGAAGGGCTGAGCCCGGCTCACTCTTCATCAAGCTCAAGCGGCGCGGCGGCGAAATCGAACTCCGCCCCGCCGCCCTCTTCCTCCGAGCCCGTCTCGGAGGCGAACTCCCCGCTGAAATCCGTACCGAACTCGCCGCCGAACTCTCCGGTGTCGAACTCGCCCGCGTCGAATTCCATCGGCGGCAGGTCGTGAAGCTCCTCGGCCAGATCCGGGGGCTGCGGGTCCGCAGGCTCTGGCGCAGGGGGTGCCGCGATCTCGGCCACCTGAGTCGCCGCAGCTCCGACCTCCGCCGGCTCGACCCCGCCGGCCCCTTCCGGCCAGACCAGCCGCACCGCGCGCATTCCGTTGATCTGCCCCAGCCGTCCGCCGGCCACGCCCGAGCCGTCGCCCGCCAGCAGCTCGACCCCGTCGAGCGCCTCGGGCGGCAGGGGAATGAGGTCGCCGGGCTGCAGCTTCTCTGCCGCCGAGAGCGGCAGCACCAGCCGGTGCAGCACCGCGTCCATGCGCACCGGCAGGAGCTTCATCTTCTGCTCGTGCGGCCCCTCCTGCCCCGGCGTGTCCTGCGTCTCCGGGCCATCGGGCTCCGGTCTGTCTGGAAGGAACAACGCCAGCTCACCGCTACGCCGCCCCAGCGCCAGGTCGACCGCCACGCGAAAGGCCCGGTAGCCAGAGGCATCGAGCAGGAGCCCCGCGGTGCGCGCATCCTCGACCATGGCGCCGAAGCGGAAGCCCTCGAATTGCGGGCGCAGCGGATGCTCCTCGAGATAGCGTTCGAGCCGTTCCAGCGCGCCGTCGAGCAGCGGCGCCATCATCGCCGCGTCGGTCTGGGTAAGCGGCCGCTCCTCGACCGGCATCTGGGTGACCTGCAGGATGGTCTGCACCTCGATCAGCCCGGTCATCACCGGCCGCTCGATGCGCGCCACACCCGGCACACCATCGGGCCCGTCGAGCAGGAGCAGCAGCGCGTCGCCGCCAAGCGCCGCGACGACCCCGTCCTGATCGAGATGCGCCTGCTCGACCCCGTGCGTTACCAGCGCCAGATCCCACAGCACGTCGGCGGTGCGCGACAGCGCCCGGCGCAGCGCCTTGGTTGGCGACATCGCCCGCGCCTCGAGGGCGCGGCGGGCCGCGCTGGCCTTCTGGGCCAGAACCTCATCCTGTCTTGCGGGATCTCCCATCGTGCGGGCAGCCTGTTCTCGGGCGGACTCCGGAAACTGTATGGGGGGATTTGGTTACCAAGGGCTTTAGACCAGCCCCGAAACCCGGCCCGCGCCCTACTCTGCCGCCATCGCGATATCCGCCGGCAGCACCACCCGGAACGCCGCCCCGCCCTGCCCTTTCAGATAGGAAATCTCGCCGCCGAGACGGGTGATGATCTGGCGGCAGATCGCCAGCCCGAGCCCCGCCCCACCGGCCTTCTGGTCGCTGACCCGGCTGAATTTCTCGAAGATCACGTCCTGCGCCTCGGGCGAGATCCCGGTGCCGTTATCGACGAAATCGATCACCAGCCGGTCGCTGCTATGGACCCGGATCTCGAGCGCCGGGTGCGCGGCGTCGCAGTATTTCCGGGCGTTGGCGACGAGGTTGATGAAGACCTGGCTGAGCCGGTCGAGATCGGTGTTGAGCCAGACATGCTCGGCCGCCGGATCGCGGGTGATGCGCAGCCGCGCGCCATGCTCGTCGGCCGCCGCCGCCGCCACCGCACGATCGAGCACGTCCGACAGCAGCCCCTCCCGCAGGTTCAGGTTGACCTGGCCGTTCTCGAGCACCGAGAGATCGAGCAGATCGTCGAGCAGACGGGTGAGGCGGATCGCCTCGTCATGGATGATCGAGGAATACTTGTGCTGATCCTCGGGCGCGAGCCCGGTGGTGTCGCGCAGGATCTCCGAGAAGGCCCGGATCGAGGTCATCGGCGTGCGCAGCTCGTGGCTGATCTGGCTCAGGAAGGCATCCTTCTGCACCGAAAGGCGGGTCAGCTTGGCATTGGCCTCGCGCAGCTGCGCGGCGGTACGCGCCAGTTCCTGCGACTGCGCCTCGAGCCGGGCGGAATACTCCATCAGCTGCGCGGTCTCGTCGGCCACCGCCATCAGGTCCTCGACCGAGACAGACATGCCGCCGACGATCTGGCCAACCATGGCGTGCGCCGTGGCCGCGCCCACCGAGCCCGCCAGCTCGCGCTCCAGAGTCTCGAGGAAATTCGGCGTCGGCGCCGGCAGCGTACCCGCCATGCCCTGCCGCTGCGCCTCGCGCTCGAACAGGCGCTGCGCGTCGCGCGCGCCGAGAATGCGCTGCGCCATGATCATCAGATCCTCGGCCTGCGCCACCCGCCCGGTCCAGCTGCGCGGCGCGGCGGAATGCTCGAAGACGTTGACGAACTGCGCCCCCTGCAGGCGCTCGAGCGGGCCGGGGAAGCTTGCCAGCGAGGCCAGAACGAAGCCGCCGGTGTTGAGCGCCAGCGACCAGAACACCGCATGCAGCAGCGGGTCGATGGCGTCGATCCCGAAAAGCGCGTGCGGGCGCAGCCAGGCGATGCCGAACGGCCCCGCCGTCACCCAGGCCTCGGGCAGGAAGACGCCCGCGCCGAAGCTTGGCAGGAACAGCGTGTAGCCCCAGCAGCCAAAGCCCAGTGTCAGCCCCACCAGCGCCCCGAGCCGCGAGGCACCGCGCCAGAAGATCCCGCCCAGCATCGCCGGCAGGATCTGTGCCAGTCCGGCAAAACTCACCAGACCGATCGAGGCCAGCGCGGCACCGCCGCCAGACAGGCGGTAGTAGAGATAGCCAAGCATCACCACGCCGATGATCGACAGCCGCCGCGCCAGCAGCACCACGCCCCGCACATCGCCCGACACCTTCGCCCCGCCGCCGGCGTAGCGCAGCCAGAGCGGCATGACGACGTGGTTCGACACCATGGTGGAAAGCGCGATGGCGGCGACGATCACCATCGAGGTGGCCGAGCTGAACCCGCCCAGGAAGGATAGCACCGCCAGCCCGTCGCGGCCCTGGCTCAGCGGCACGGTGAGCACGAAGAGATCGGGGTTGGAGCCCTCGGGCAGCATCTCGAGCCCGATCACCGCGATCGGCACCACGAAGAGGCTCATGGCCCCGAGATAGAGCGGGAAGGCCCAGCTCGCGGTGCGCAGGTGGGTCTCGTTGTCGTTCTCGACCACCAGCACCTGAAAGATCCGTGGCAGGCAGAGGAAGGCCGCCGCCGAGAGCATCATCAGCCCGACCCAGCGTCCGCCGTCGATCTGCCACTGGCCCAGCGCCGAGGCGTCGATCTTGGCGAGCGTCCCCGAGACGCCGCCCGACAGCCCCCAGACCACGAACACCCCCACCGCCAACAGCGCCGCGAGCTTGACCACGGCCTCGACGGCGATGGCCATGACGACGCCGTTGTGGCGCTCGTTGGCGTCGAGATTGCGGGTGCCGAAGATCACCGTGAAGAGCGCAAGGCCCGCGGCGACCCAGAGCGCGGTGTGGCCCTGCTCCTCGCCGGTGGCAATGTCGCCGACGCCAAAGACTTCGAAGCTGAGGGTCACCGATTGCAGCTGCAGCGCGATATAGGGCGTGGTGCCGACCACCGCGAGGAAGGTCACGCCGACGGCCAGCACGTTCGACTTGCCGT
>NZ_JBYNAH010000288.1:0-5685 GCF_059781815.1 Salipiger sp.
CAGCTGGCTGCCGCCCAACAGGCCGCCCAAACCGCCAGCGGCTGCCGAGCCGCCCTCGGACTGCTGGATCAAAAAGGCGGACTTCGTGGCATATAGCGGGGTTGCCACGACGTAGAAATAATAGCCCATCAGCAGCGTCGGCAGACCCACGAAAACGGCAAGCCGCGCAAAGAGATAGGCGATTTTGCGCCGGCGGCGCCGCGCGATATCAACCTGAATCTGGCGGATCTCAACGGCGCGTCGCTCAGCCGGGGCCAATTCGGTCGACGGAAGGTTGGCGCCGTCGGCCGGAACGGTTTGCGGCAATTGGATCTGGTTGGCTGCAAGCGCTGCATCGGTTGGTTTGGGCACCACCAGTTCCAGCGTATTGGCACGCTCAAACGGGTCGATCCCGCGTTCCCGCAAAAGGCGCACCGCATCAAAGTCGGATGTGGGCGCAATGCCGTGTTTCTGCGCAACGCGCCGGGCCATGCGCAGTTGGCGGCCGGTCAATCCCTCGCGGCGGATGGCGTCAATGTCGGTTTCGCCTTCAACCTCTTTGGCGCTGGCAACCTCGCCCTGTGCGGCAGGCCCGCCGGGGGCAGCCTCGTGCAGTTGAACGGTTTCCTCAGGCGTAAAGGGCGAGCTCGCCGGATCGTCCACGGCCAACCCGCCCTGCGGTGCGGGCGCAGGCTGGGGCGCGGCCGCAGATGCGGGCGGCGCAGGCGGCGTCTGCCGGGCGGTCTGCGGTGTAGGTTGCGCCTGATCCGGCGCAGACCCATCCGGAGATGCCGGCCGCGTGGCATCAGCCTGGCTGGTCGATCCCAGCCCGCCACTTCGCCGGATGCGAAACTTCTTAGCCTTGGGTTTCGTAGTCATAGAGCTGCTTCGCTTCTTCCAAGGTTTCAAACATGTGCAGCTTGCCGTCCATCAGCACGGCGGCTTTGCGCGCGAATTTCTCAAGGATCTGCGGCTGGTGCGAGACGATGATGATCGTCGTGGTGCGCAGCCGTTCGGCGAGGATATCGCCGGCTTTCCGGTTGAACTCGACATCGGTCGAGTTCGGCATGCCCTCGTCGATCAGGTAGATGTCGAAGTCGAGGGCCAGCATCAGCGAAAACGTGAATCGCGACCGCATGCCGCTGGAATAGGTGCCGATCGGCTGGTCGAAATACTCGCCCAGCCCGCAGAGCCAGCGGCAGAAGCTTTCGACGTAATCCGGATCGATGCCGTACATCCGGGCAATGAAGCGGGCGTTCTCGCGGGCCGAGATCTTCGAGATCACCCCGCCCATGAAGCCGAGCGGAAACGACACCCGGCAGTTCTGGCGGATCTCGCCCTCGTCGGGCTTTTCGAGCCCGGCCATCATGCGGATGAGGGTGGTCTTGCCGGTGCCGTTGGGGGCGAGGATGCCGAGGGACTCGCCCAGCTCGACCCGGAACGACACGCGGTCAAGGATCACCTTGCGCTGCACGCCGGTCCAGAAGGACTTGCTGACCATATCGAACTCTAACATCACCGTGCCTCGGCTCACCGGCGCCACTCGTTCTACCGGTGGCGCATTAAGCATGTCTTAGGTGCTGAATCAGGTGATATTATGGCCCTAATGGGAAACAAAGGACAATCTCCCGCCCAGATAGCGCAGGGATTGTCCCCGATTAAGGCAAGATCAACCATGCCATGTGCGCCGGCGGCAAAGCCGCCCCCGGCGCAGTGTTTCGCCCCCGTCCGGGCTCAGGCGTAGGCGCCCCAGAGCAGCCCCGCGATCATCGCGCCGAGCACCGCGTAGCCGAGATAGGCGGCAAAGACCCGCGGCTTGACCAGCGCCCAGACCGCCACTGCCGCGGGGATGCAGCTCACGCCGCCGGCCACCACGAAGCTCATCGCAGCCCCCGGCGCCATGCCCTGCGTCAGCAGCGCATCGACCAGCGGCACCGCGGCATAGCCGTTGAGGTAGGCCGGCGCGCCCACGAAGGCGCCAAGCACCACCGGCCACAGGCCCGAGCCCCCGAGCAGGTTTGCGATCATTTCTGCCGGGATGTGGCGCAGCATCAGCGCCTCGAGCAGGTAGGCCAGAAGCAGCCACTTGAGCAGGAAGACAAGGTTCGTCATGGCCTCGGTGCGGAAGGTCTCGCGCCGTTCGGCAGCGCCCCAGAAGCGCCAGACCGGCTTGCCCTGGAACGGCTTTTTCACACCACAGCAGCCGCCGACCTGCGGCTTCTCGCGCAGCGGATCGGCAAAGACCGGGCTGGTCTTCAGCAGCATCGTCCCGAGCCCGCCCAGCAGGCCGATGCCCACCGCGGCCAGCGTCTTGCCTATGGCAAAATCCCAGCCCAGCGTGCCGGAGGTGATCAGGAACATCGCCGGATCCATCAGCGGCGAGGCCAGCCAGAACGCCATCACCGCGCTCAGCGGCGCGCCCACCGCCAGAAGCGCTGCGATGAACGGGATCACCTGGCAGGAGCAGAAGGGCGAGAGCCCGCCGAGCAACGCCGCCAGCACGATCATCCGGGTCTCGCGCCCCTCGAAGGCCCGCGACAGCAGCGCTTCGGCACCGGCAGCCTTCACATAGGCCACGGCCAGCACCGCGAAGAGGATGAACGGTGCGGTGCCTAGCAGCGCCTCTGCCGCGAAGGTGATGCTTGGCCAGAGCTGATCCGGCTCCGCCAGCGCGATGCCGGCCAGAAGCACCGCGCTCGCCGCCCAGGCCTTGTCGATCTTCGGCAGCCGGCTCGTGGGGGTGGTGGTATCAGCCATGATCGTGCTCCGAGGTGCCGCAATCCGCGCAGCATTGGGTGAGAAGGAAATCCGACAGCGCGCGCACCTCTTCATAGGCGGCGGCGGCACAGATGGTGCTGCGCCCCTCGCGGCTCTGCTGCACCAGCCCGGCCTGCGTCAGGATGCGCAGGTGATGGGTGAGCGTGGAGCCGGTGACCCCGGCGCGCTGGCCAAGCTCCCCGATGCTGAGCCCCGCGGGCCCCGAGCGCACCAGCACCTTGAGCACGTTGAGCCGCTGCTCGGACCCGAGCGCGGCGAATTTCGAGGCGGCGACTTCAAGCGCCATCTCCTGGGTGAGGGTCGGGGAGGCATCGTGTTTCATATTTCTAGAGTTATCGAAACTATCGAGTCGGACAACCCTTATTTCGACATCTCTAGAAATATAGAGGGGCTGGCATCCCGGCCGCCCGCACACTAGCTCTGGAGCATGACCGAAACCCTCCCCGCCCTCGCAGACGATTTGAAGCGCTGCCGGCTCTGCGCCGAGCGCTTCGCCGCCACCGCCACGCGGCATGCTCCGCGCCCGGTGGTGTGGTTCGCCCCCGGCGCACGGCTGCTGATCGCCAGCCAGGCCCCGGGCATGCGCGCACACAACGCCGCCCGCCCCTTCGATGACCCCTCGGGCATCCGCCTGCGCGCCTGGCTGGGGCTCGACGACGCCACCTTCTGGGACCGCTCCCGCGTCGCGATCATGCCGATGGCCTTCTGCTTTCCCGGCTACGACGCGCAAGGATCGGACCTGCCGCCGCCGCCGATCTGCCGCCACACCTGGCATGACCGGCTGTTCGCGGCGCTCGGCGAGGTGCGGCTCCGGCTCTATATCGGCGGCTATTCCCAGCGCTATCATCTCGGCGTGAAGACCGGCGTCACCGAGACCGTGCGCAACTGGCGCGACCATCTGCCGGACGCTATCCCCTTGCCGCATCCGTCCTGGCGCAATACGGCATGGTTGAAACGCAACCCGTGGTTCGAGGACGAGCTGCTGCCCGTCCTGCGGACCCGTGTCCGCGAGGTGATGGAATGACCGAAACGACCCCGCTCGACGCCGCCCATGCGGCGATGGAGGCCGCGCCGCTGGATGGTGCCGCGCGCCTGCGCTTCTACGAACGGCTCGCCGACAGCGAGCTGTTCCTGCTGCTGACCAAGGAGGCCGAGGGCGACCGGATCGAACCCGAGCTCTTCGAGCTTGGCGATGCCAGCTTCGTGCTGGTCTTCGACCGCGAGGAGCGCCTGTCGCAATTCGTGGGCCAAGCGGTGCCCTACGCGGCGCTCTCGGGGCGCAACGTGGCGGCCATGCTCGCCGGGCAGGGCATCGGGCTGGCGGTCAATCTCGAGGTCGCGCCGTCGTCGATCCTGCTGCCACCCGAGGCGGTCGACTGGCTCTCCGAGACGCTGGGCCACGGCCCGCAGGAGGCCGAGGCCGGGATCGAGGAGGTGACCCCGCCGGGTGGCCTGCCCGAGGTGCTGATCACCGCGCTCGACACCAAGCTCGCCACCGCCGCCGGCCTCGCCCGCTGCGCCTGGCTGGCGGGGGTGCGCTATGCCGATGGCTCGCGCAGTCACCTGCTGGCCTTCGCCGGCGCCACACCGGGCGCCGAGGATGCGCTGGCCCGCGCGGTCAACGAGGCGCTGGTGTTTTCCGGCATCGAGGCCGGGGCGCTGGATGTAAGCTTCGTGCGCGACGCCGAGCCGCTGGCGGCGCTGCTGGCCCGGGTCGGTCTGCGCTTCGACCTGCCCGAACTGCACGAGCCCAAGCGGGCCGAGCGCGCCGCGCCCGGCTCCGATCCGGACAGCCCGCCGATCCTGCGCTAGTCGCTAAAGCCCCAGCTCCGCGCGCAGCGTCGGCAGCGTGTCGCCCTGCGCGGGTGTCGCCTCCCAGACCGCGCGGGCGATGGCGCGCGCGAGGCAGTTGCTGGCGGCGTGGCCGATCTGCGCCAGTTGTAGCCCCGGCGCCTGCAGCGCGCGGCGCCCGGTGGCAGCCGCAAACACCAGGTCCCCGTCCATCGGGGTATGGGCCGGCACGATGGCCCGCCCAATGCCGTCATGCGCTGCCACTGCCACGCGATGGGCCTGTGCCTTGTCGAGCGCCGCATCGGTCGCCACCACCGCGATGGTGGTGTTGCCCATGCCCGCCATCGCGGCCAGCTTCCGGCTCTCAGGCAGCGCGGCCCCGCTCGCCGGATCCACGCCCAGCGCCCCGAACTCGCCGCCGATCTCGTGCGGCGCAGCCCAGAAATGCCGCCCCGACGGCGTGGTGACGCTGCCCAGAGGGTTCACCGCCACCAGCGCCCCCACCGTCACGCCATCCTCGAGCACCAAGCTCGCCGAGCCGAGCCCGCCCTTGTGCATCGCCGTCTGCGCCCCGCAGCCCGCGCCAACGCTGCCAAGCGCAAAGCTCTCCCCCGCCGCCTCGAGCGCCCTGCGCCCGAGCGCCGGGTAGGGGTTCTCGGCCCAATCCTTGTCGCCGCCATTGAGCAAGTCGAAGAGGATCGCCGCCGGCACCAGCGGCACCCGCGCCGAGAGCACGGCAAAGCCCCTCCCGGCCTCGTGCAGCGCATCCATCACCCCCTGCGCCGCCGCGAGGCCAAAGGCGCTGCCCCCGGAGAGCACCAGCGCATCCACCCCCGGCGCCGACTTGTCCGGCGCGAGAAGATCGGTCTCCCGCGTCCCCGGCGCCCCGCCCATCACCGCCACCGAGGCGACAAAGGCCTCCTCGGCCGTAACGACACTCACGCCCGACTTCAGCCGCGCATCCTCGGCCTGGCCGACAAGCAGCCCGCCGACATCGGTGATCAGGTTTCTCGGTCCCGGCTGCATCCCACTCTCCACTGCCTCCCGGTCACCCTCGCCAAGCCCGGAGATCAGCGCAATCCCCCACCCTTCTCTGGTGCATAAATACCTCGGGGGAGTCCGCGCCTGCGCGGACGG
>NZ_JBYNAH010000420.1:0-1627 GCF_059781815.1 Salipiger sp.
CCGGCGAACGGTGCATCTGAGACACGATCACGCGCTCGGTGCCGTTCACGATGAACGTGCCGTTCGGCGTCATGAGCGGCATGTCGCCCATGAACACGTCCTGTTCCTTGATGTCCTTCACCGACTTGGCGCCGGTGTCCTCGTCGATATCGAACACGATCAGGCGCAGGGTGACCTTCAGCGGGGCGCTGTAGGTCATGTCGCGCTGCATGCACTCCTCGACGTCGTATTTCGGCTTTTCAAGCTCGTAGCTGACGAACTCGAGAACCGCGGTCTCGTTGAAGTCCTTGATCGGGAAAACCGACTGGAACACGCCTTTGATCCCCTCGCCGTCGGTCGGCTGGGGCTGGTCACCGGATTTCAGGAAGAGTTCGTAGGAGCTTTTCTGAACCTCGATGAGGTTCGGCATCTCCAGAACCTCACGAATTTTACCGAAATATTTGCGAAGACGTTTCTGGCCAAGGAAACTTTGCGCCATGAGGTTTGTCACCTTTTCAGCTTCTCACCGGTCGCGCGCGCTGTCGGGCACCAGCGGCACGTCCATCCGAGACGACGGTTCTGATCCATTCCTGGCCCCTGTCCCACCAAGGGCCTCCCGATCGGTGAACTCGTCTGAGAAAAGCCCCTCCCCCGCACGCCGGCAAGGGGCCTCTCTGAGACGGGTTCGGCTGGGCCCGGGGAACCCCGGACCCAGCCTGAAGTTGCGATCACAAGAGGTGCGGATGCACCATGCGTGATTACTTGAGCTCGATTTCGGCGCCTGCTTCTTCGAGCTTCTTCTTGATTTCTTCGGCTTCGTCCTTGGACACGCCCTCTTTGACAGCCTTGCCGCCGGCTTCCACCAGCTCTTTGGCTTCCTTGAGGCCGAGGCCGGTGATGCCGCGGACTTCCTTGATCACGTTGATCTTCTTGTCGCCAGCCGACTTGAGGATCACGTCGAACTCGGTCTTTTCCTCTTCTGCAGCAGCTTCGCCGCCAGCAGCCGGACCAGCCATCATGACAGCGCCGCCAGCTGCGGGCTCGATGCCGTACTCGTCCTTGAGGATGGTTTTCAGTTCTTGTGCTTCGAGCAGGGTCAGACCGACGATTTGCTCTGCAAGTGCTTTAAGATCAGCCATTTTGCCTTTTCCGTATCTTTAGATGTGTTCCAACGTGCGGGTGTTCAACCCCACGGGTGTCTCGTGACTGCGCGTTACGCCGCCTCGGCCTTTTCCTCGATGGTGGAAAGGATCGAAGCGATGTTCGAAGCAGGTGCGCCAATGGCGCCGGCGATGTTCGAAGCGGGCGCGCCGATGCAGCCGACGATGGAAGCGATGAGCTCCTCGCGCGACGGCATTTTCGACACGGCCTCGACACCGGCCCGGTCCAGAGCCGCTCCACCCATTGCGCCGCCAAGAATTTCAAACTTCTTGTTGTCCTTGGCGAAGTCCTCGACCACCTTGGCTGCCGCCACGGGATCTTCGGAATAGGTGAGAACGGTCATGCCTTCCAGAAGACCCGAGATGCTTTCGCATTCGGTGCCCTGGAGGGCGATCTTGGCGAGCCTGTTCTTGGCGACGCGGACCGCCGTATCGGCCGCGCGTGCGCGCGCCCGAAGATCCGTCATCTCGGCAACCGTGAGACCCTC
>NZ_JBYNAH010000289.1:0-5643 GCF_059781815.1 Salipiger sp.
GCGCGGTCGTCGGGAAGAAAAGAAGATATTTCCTTGGGGCCGCTTAGGATGTGCTCCGGAGGATTTCCGGGTGGCGACGCGCCATCGGTTTATCGCCAGTTAAATATTTATTCGGGAATACATTTTTGGGATCACGTGGCGCCGGATCGGTCTCCGCCAGTTGCCCGCTCGTGAGGGGCTTGGCCGGTTGCATCACGTCCGGTGAGCGCGGAGCGACTTTTTCTTGAGCCTTCGAGCTGTCTTCCGGTGGGACGTCGCCGAGCGCCGTGATCGCGTGTCGACGTGTCAGGCAATCTCCGGAGCGAGGTGACGTAGCAGGGTGCGGTGATCTGGCAGCGTTGCGAGAAGCTGCCGTGTCAGCGCCTCGCCCGGCGCGGGGCAGGGGGTGTCGCCGGCGGGCGCAGAGGCAGGGCGCCAGCCCATGCCGAGCAGTATGAGCTCCCACGCAGCATGGGAGAACGGGCTGTAACGGTAAGAGAAATCCGCGAACGAGGGCGGGCGCAGTTGCCAGAGATCCAAGAGACCGCGCAGGCGCTCCGAGCGCAGCGCAGCGTCGGCGGCGTCGCGCCAGAACGCGGTGTCGCGGCGCTGCGCCACGGCGTAGTGCAGCGCGAGGAAGTCGGCGAGATCGTCATGCATCTCCGCGAGCAGGGTGTTGTAACGCCGCGCCAGCGGCTGCACCGGCAGGCCGGGGGCGGGGGGGAACATCTCGACCAGCGCGCGGGCGGCAAAATCGGCGAGGAACAGCCCGGTGCTTTCGAGCGGCTCGAGGAACCCCGCCGCGAGGCCGAGCGCCACAACGTTGCCCTGCCAGGGCGCGGCGCGCCGGCCCGGGGTGAAGGGGATGACCCGGACGGGCAGCTCGGCGGCCTGCGGGCCTTCCTCGGCGCGCAGCGCGGCCTCGGCCCCGTCGTCACTCAGATGGGCGGAGGAGTAGACATAGCCGCGCCCGCGCCGCCGGCGCAGGCCGATATCCCAGCACCAGCCCGCCGCGAGCGCGCGGGCGCGGGTGAAGGGCGCCGGTGCATAGGTTGGGGCGTCTTCGGGCACGCGCATGGTCACCGCCCGGTCGCAGAGCAGGCGGTCGGCGTAGGAGATCCAGTCGCGCCCGTCCTCGGGCAGCAGCAGCGCGGCGAAGCCGGTGCAATCGACCCACAGATCGGCGGTGAGCGGCGGGCCGTGCTCGGTCTGCAGCGCGGTGACGCTCTCGCCCTCGCGCAGCACGCCGGTGACATGGGCGCTCTGCCGTGTCACGCCCTTCGCGGCCAGCTCACCGGCGAGGTAGTCGGCGAATTTCTCGGCATCGAGATGGTAAGCGTAGGGCACCGGGCCGGTGAACTCGGGCGCGCCTGCCGGCCGCGGCGCGCGGCGGTGTTCGATCAAAGCTGCCTGCGCCGAGGCGATGGCGGCGAAGGGCAGCGCGCCGGACGAGGCCAGCCAGCGCGCGGCGATGTCGCGGGGCAGGGCGTGGCGGTGGAACGGGTGCAGGCAGCGGCTGCCGGGGCCGGACCAGTCGTCGAAGCGGATGCCGTGCTTGAAGCTGGCATCACAGGCCGCGACAAAGCCGCGCTCGGACAGGCCGAAGCGGCGCAGCATGTCGCGCATGGTGGGGATCGTGGCCTCGCCCACCCCGATGCGCGGGGTCTTCGGGCTTTCGACCACGGTGATCGAGACCGGCCCGGGGCCGGTCCCGTTGAGCTGCGCCTGAAGCGTGGCGGCTGCGATCCAGCCGGCCGAGCCGCCCCCGACGATGGTGACCCGCATCAGGCGTCTTCGGAGACCGGTGCCTCGTCGGACTGCGGCGCCGCCGCCTGCGCCGCGGCGATGCGGCGCGCCATCGGCGTCAGGTTGTTGAGCGATTGCAGATGCACGTAGCACAACTCGAGCTCGTCGGTCCTGGCCATCTCGGCCAGCACCTCGGCGGGCAGCGCCTTGAGCTTGTCGCGGTCGATGGTGAAGAACCCGCCAAGCTGGGCCGACTGGCCGCCGGGCAGGCTGAACTGCGCCTGCGCGGGCTTCAGCAGGTCATGCTCCATCAGCCGCTTGCAGAACAGCTGCGTGCGGTCGAAGAGGCCCTGATACTCGCGGGTAAACGTCAGCATCGACTCGAGGTAGCGGGTGCGCTTGCCCTCGGCGTCGAACAGCCGCTCGCCCCGTCCGTCCTTGTTGAAGCCCTCGTGCTCTTCGTCGATGCAGAGCGTGAAGGTCTTGCCATCCTCGGAGCGGGCAAAGACGAAGGGATAGCGGCGCAGGAAGGCGGGGATGTAGCCGCCGGTCCAGTTGCCGGTCGCGTCGACGGCATTGTTCTCGCTGGCGCGCATCCCGAGGATGACCGACGGGAAAATGGTCTTGTCATCGCCGGCGAAGACGATGGCGTAATCGGTGGCGGCGGCGATGAACTCGGCGGCCAGCAGCGGCACCGAGTTGACCTCCTTTGCGAAGGCATAGTTGCGCCCGGCCTCGAGCGACCAGTCGCGGTGCCGTTCGGACGAAATCGGAACCGCCCGCTCGTAGATCATCAATTGTTTCGTCACGTTGTTCCCTCCCTTTGGGTCAGGTTGCCACCCACACCTGTCTCGGTTCATGAAGGCTATCCGGTAAGCGTGAGCGAGAAAAGAAAATTTCAATCAGAAATTAACGGATGCAGCTGATCGGCCTCGTCTCCGAAGCGCGCGATATAGGCCGGGGTCAGCCCGAGGCATTCGGTCGAGCTGCAGGCGGCGCGGTGCGGGCAGCGGTGAAACTGGTTGCGGTCGAACTCCTGCCAGAAGGCCGGATCGATCATCAGCAGCGGCTGCGCATTGACCAGCGCGTCCGAGAGCGCGCCCATCTGGCATTCGGGCACGTTCTTGACCTCGACGAACCGCCCCGCCGCGCGGGCGGCGAGGATCGCCTCGCGCAGGGGCGGCATCAGCTCGGGGAAGGCGACGGCAAGGCGCTTGTCGTCGCGCTCGGCCATCGGGAAAAAATTCCAGAACTCCATCTGCACGAGGCGCTCGAGATGGCTCAGCGCGGCGACGATCTGCGGCAGCTCGCGGTAGCACAGGCGGGTGATGACGGTGTTGGTCAGCAGCCGCACGCCGTCCTGCCGGTCGAGATATTCCATCCCCGCCAGCATCTTGTCCCACGCGCCGGGCACCTGCGTGATGGCGTCGTGGCTTGCCGCGCCGGCGCCTGCGACCGAGACGAAGAACTCGTTCACCCCGGCCTCGAGCAGCCGGTCGGCATAGCCGGGCCGCGCGAGATGCACGCCGTGGGTCTGGATGCGCACCCGCTCGAAGCCCGCCGCGCGGGCGGCGCGGGCGAGATCGGGCAGGTCCGCGCGCAAGGTGATCTCGGAGCCGGTGAGGATCAGCCCGCGCCAGCGGCGATGCGCACGCTGCTCCTCCAGAACCTTGTCGAAGAGCGGCGCGGGGGTCGGCTGCAACCGGTCCATCGTGCCCTCGATCATGCAGTGCACGCATTTGAGATTGCAGCGGAATTCCATCGTCACGCTGACATAGTCGTCGTGATCGCGCAGCGACAGCCGCTCTCCGGGCGCAATGGCTTTCGGCGTCGTCACCCCGGCGCGCACGCCGGGCAGGTCGAGCGCCTGCCGCGCCGCGAGCGCGGCGTCGGGGCGGAGGCGGTCAGAGGATCCCATAGACGCTCCCCTTGGTGTAGCGCAGGCCGCCTTCCGGCGCGGGCTCCCAATCGTAGCCGATATCGAAGAGCAGGTGGCCGAAACGGTGCAGGTTGGCGCGGAAGAAATCGCGGATCGGCTCGGGATAGCCCAGCCGGTCAAGGCAGAGCAGGGTCTGCGCGGCGGGGATGCGCGAGAAATACACCCCGTCGGCGCGGCGCTTGTTGGCGACCACGACGGTCTGTGCGGTGATCTCGGGCCAGAGCCAGTCTTCGAGCTTGACAGGCTGCGCCATCTGCGCGGTCTCGGCGAGCTTGGCGCGGATGGCATCCGCCTCTCGGAGGGCATCGAAGAAGAAGTAGAAGTTGCGCATCTCGAAGCCGGATTGCGTCAGCCCGTAGCAGATGCCGGAGGAGACGCTGCTGCCGGGATTGCCGATATAGAGGTCGATCTGGTCGATGGCGCCGCCCTGCAGATGCTCGGCAGTGAGTTCGACGGAGAACATGAAATAGGGCCGGTCGTCGCCACTGAGCGGCGCGGTGATCGGCACGAGCGGGCCGATGGCGCGGTGCAGGGCGCGGGTATCAAAGCGGCGGCCGAGCCGGGCGTAATCGTAGAAATAGAACTCCCAGCTGAGCCGGCCCCCGGCGTGCTTCAGGCCCCAGACGGTGCGGAACGGACCGTTGGCGGCGATCAGCGCGTCGCAGATCTCCAGCATCTTCGGTGGCAGCCCGGCGACGGCGAAGGAGTGGTAGAGCAGCGCCGCGCTCCGCCAGCTGTCGCGGTTCGGCAGCGCCGGCGGATCGTAGGGCCAGAGGCAGAAATCGAGGCTCGGATCGGCGCGGCGCGCGCGGTGGATGCTTTCAGAGGTCTGTCCGTCCATCACAGCGCCCCCCGCACGCGATGCGCGCCGTAATAGAACGTCGCGAAGGGCCGCCCATCGCGGGCGGTGCCGGCTGCGACATGGCCGAGCGGGCGCTGCGACTCCCGCGCGAGCAGCGGGGCGGAGGCCGGGCCGAGCAGGCGGGCGAGAGTCTCGGTATGCTCCGCGAGGGTGGCCTGCAACGGCGTCAGGTTGAGGTCGAGCGAGCGGCGCGGGTTGCCGGGCTCGGTCACCTCGAGCAGCGTGAGGGGCTGGCGCGCGGGGATCGCGGCGAGGGTCAGCAGCGCGTCGCGCACGGCCCCCTCGGGGAGGTCGGCGGTGATCCTTGCGGCCAGCGCGGGCGGATCGAGCGGCCCGGCATCGCGGTATTCGCTGAGGGCAAACGCGCCGTCGTCGCGCCATTTCAGCGCGAGGAAGGCGAGACCGGGCTCGGGCCGGTCGCCATCGGTGAACTCGAGGTAGCATTTCAGCACCGGCCCCGCCGCCTCGGGTTCAAAGCCGAAATGCAGCGACGCGGCTCGCGATTGCAGCGGATCGAGCCGCGCGACGCCCTTCGCCGGCGCGCCGAGATCCGCAAGCATGGCGCGCAAGCGGCGCGACGGGCCGGGGCCGAGCGCGCCGCGCGGGAAGCTCACGAGAAAGCGGCCGTCGCGCAGCTCGTCGCCGATGGTCTTGACCGAGTATTCCCGCAGAAGCGGACGCTCGACCGGGGCGAGCACCTCCGAAAGCCGCGACTCGGGGGTCATTCCGCCTCTCCCGACAGCGCCAGCAGGCTGCCGAGCCCGCGATCGGCGGCGAGCAGGTCGTGACGCATCCGCCCGTGCATCCGCTCTACCCGGCGTTGCCGGGCGCGGAAGGCCAGCGCCGCCACGCCGGGCCCGAAGGGCCGCAGCAGCAGCCGCGCGGCGCGGCGGTTCCAGCGCGCGCCCTTGCTGCCGAGCAGCTCGTCCTCGAGCGACAGGAAACGCTCGACCCGGCCCGGATCGCCCTGCCGTCCGCAGCGGCCCTCGAGCTGGCGGTCGACGCGGCGGCTGTCGTGGCGCTCGGTCAGCAGCACGTGCAGACCGCCACGCTCGGCCACGCCCGCGGCGAGCTTGATGTCGGTGCCGCGCCCGGCCATGTTGGTCGCCACCGTCAC
>NZ_JBYNAH010000290.1:0-5604 GCF_059781815.1 Salipiger sp.
GCGCATGATGTCTCTGTCGAACGCCTTCGACGATGATGAGGTGCGCGATTTCGACCGTGGCATCCGCCGCTATCTGGGCCTCTCGGACGATGCGCCGCTGCCCTTCACCGCAGAGCCCAAGATCGACGGGCTGTCGCTGTCGCTGCGCTACGAAGACGGCGAGCTGATCCAGGCGGCGACCCGTGGCGACGGCGCGGTGGGCGAGAACGTCACCGCCAATGCTCGCACCATCGACGATATTCCCCAGCGTCTCGACGGCGCGCCGGAGGTGCTCGAGGTGCGCGGCGAGGTCTACATGAGCCATGCCGATTTCGAGGCACTGAACCAGCGCCAGGAGGCACGCGGCGGCAAACCCTTTGCCAACCCGCGCAACGCCGCCGCCGGCTCGCTGCGCCAGCTCGACCCCGAGATCACCCGGTCGCGCCCGCTGAAATTCTTCGCCTATGCCTGGGGGGAGCTGTCGGCGCCGCTGGCCGAGACCCAGATGAGCGCCATAGAGCGGCTCGCCATGCTCGGCTTCCAGACCAACCCGCTGACGCAGCTTTGCGACGGTCCGCAGGACATGCTCGACCACTACGCCCGCATCGAGGAGAAGCGCGCGACGCTGGGCTATGACATCGATGGCGTGGTCTACAAGGTCAACGACCTCGCGTTGCAGGCGCGGCTCGGCTTCCGCTCGACCACGCCCCGCTGGGCCATCGCCCACAAGTTCCCCGCCGAGCTCGCCTGGACCCGGCTCGAGGCCATCGACATCCAGGTCGGTCGCACCGGCGCGCTCTCGCCGGTGGCGCGGCTGACGCCGGTGACGGTCGGCGGCGTCGTGGTGTCGAACGCCACGCTGCACAACGAGGATTACATCGCCGGGCGCGATGCCAGTGGCACCCCGATCCGCGATGGCAAGGACATCCGCGTCGGCGACTGGGTGCAGGTCTACCGCGCCGGCGACGTGATCCCGAAGATCGCCGATGTCGACCTGACAAAGCGCCCGGACGATGCCGTACCCTATGCCTTCCCCGAAACCTGCCCGGAATGCGGCTCCGAGGCGATCCGGGAAGAGGGCGACGCGGTGCGGCGCTGTTCGGGTGGCCTCATCTGTCCGGCGCAGGCGGTCGAGAAACTGAAGCATTTCGTCTCGCGCGCCGCCTTCGATATCGAGGGGCTCGGCGCCAAGCAGGTGGAGCAGTTCTACCGTGATGGATGGATCTCGGAACCTGCAGAAATCTTCACGTTAAGAGAGCGTTACGGCTCTGGGTTGCAGCAGCTCAAGAACCGCGAAGGCTGGGGTGAGAAAAGCGCGAACAACCTCTTCGATGCGATTGACGAGAAAAGAAAAATTGAACTTGGTCGCGTGCTGTTTTCGCTCGGCATCCGCCATGTCGGAGAGGTGGTCGCCAACGACCTCGCACGCCACTACCTGAGCTGGTCTGCGATGATCGCCGCCATCGACGCGGCGCGCCCGGCGGCAGAGCGCTATCGCCGTGCCGAGCAGGCGGTCGAGTCCGAGCGCATGGCGGCCAAGGCCGAAGGCCGTCGCGCCCGCCTCAAGGAAATCCGCGATGCCGCCTGGGCCGAGGAGCCGGCCGTTGCGCCCGAGGCGCGTGCCGCGTGGGACGATCTCGTGGGCGTCGACGGCATCGGGCAGACCGTGGCGGTCTCGCTCGTCACCTCGATGGGGCAGCCCACGGAGCGCGCCTCGATCGACAGGCTTGTGGCGCAGCTCGACATTCAGGATGCCGAGCGGCCCGCCACCGAGGGCAGCCCGGTGGCCGGCAAGACTGTGGTCTTCACCGGCAGCCTCGAGAAGATGACCCGCGCCGAGGCCAAGGCGCGGGCCGAGGCGTTGGGCGCCAAGGTCTCGGGCTCGGTCAGCAAGAAGACCGACATCGTCGTCGCCGGCCCGGGCGCCGGCTCCAAGGAGGCCAAGGCGCGCGAGCTTGGCGTCGAGCTGATGGACGAGGACGCCTGGCTGGCGCTGATCGGGGGCTGAGCCGATGAGCCAGAGGCCCGAAGCCCTCTGGGCGCTCTTTGCAGAGCTCAAGACGCTGGACGGCGTCGGGCCGAAGACCGCGCAGGCGCTCGAGGGGCTCGACATCGTGGCGCCGCGCGACCTGCTCTTCACGCTGCCGCACGGGGTCATCGACCGCCGCCCGCGCGACACGGTGCAGGGCGCGGAGCTTCCCGGCGTCGTC
The DNA here is from genome assembly GCF_059781815.1 of Salipiger sp. Classification (NCBI taxonomy): domain Bacteria; kingdom Pseudomonadati; phylum Pseudomonadota; class Alphaproteobacteria; order Rhodobacterales; family Roseobacteraceae; genus Salipiger; species Salipiger sp. Next base: position 2,190 of record NZ_JBYNAH010000290.1, read on the forward strand.
ACTGTCGAGGTCACCGTCGGGCGCCACATGAAGCCCGCGCAGAAGGGCCGGCCCTATCGCATCCATGTCGAGGATGCGCAGACCAGCTTCCAGCTGGTGTTTTTCCATGGCCGGTCGGACTATCTCGGCCGGGTGCTGCCCGAAGGCGCGCGGCGCTTCATTTCCGGTCGGGTCGAGCTCTTCGACGGCATGGCGCAGATGGTCCATCCCGACCACATCCTGCCGCCCGAAGACGCCGCAAGCCTTCCCGCCTTCGAGCCAATCTATCCGCTCACCGCGGGGGTGACGCAGAAGCTCATGGCGCGGGCCAGCGCGGATGCGCTCGCCAAGGCGCCGGAGCTCGACGAGTGGATCGACGGGCCGCTCAAGGCGCGGGAAGGCTGGCCCGACTGGCGCGCGGCGCTGCAGGCGGCGCATGCGCCAGAGGGCGCCGGGGCGCTGTCGCCGGCTTCGCCGGCGCGGGCGCGGCTGGCCTATGACGAGCTTCTGGCGCATCAGCTCACGCTGGCGTTGGCGCGGGTGCATCGCCGCAAAGGCAAGGGGCGGGTCACGCGCGGCGACGGGGCGCTGCGGCGCAAGGTGCTGGCAGCGCTGCCGTTTCGCCCGACCGGCGCGCAGATGCGCGCGATGGACGAGATCGCCGAGGATATGGCCGGCGGGGAGCGGATGAACCGGCTCTTGCAGGGCGACGTGGGGGCCGGCAAGACGCTGGTCGCCTTCATGGCGTTGTTGGTTGCCGTTGAAGCCGGCGGGCAGGGTGTGATGATGGCGCCCACAGAGATCCTCGCGCGGCAGCATCTCGAGGGGCTGCGGCCGCTCGCCGAGAGCGCCGGCGTGGTGGTCGAGATCCTGACCGGGCGCGACAAGGGCTCCGAGCGCAAGGCCAAACTGGCGGCGCTGGAGCGCGGCGATATCCAGATCCTCGTGGGCACCCACGCGGTGTTCCAGGCCGACGTGGCCTTCCGCGACCTGCGGCTCGCGATCGTCGACGAGCAGCACCGCTTCGGCGTGCGGCAGCGGCTTGAGCTCGGCCGCAAGGGGGCCGGCGCGGATGTGCTGGTGATGACCGCGACGCCGATCCCCCGCAGCCTCGCACTGGCGCAATATGGCGACATGGATGTTTCGGTGCTCGATGAGAAGCCGCCCGGGCGCAAGCCGATCCGCACCGCGCTGGTCTCGGCCGAGCGCATGCAGGAGGTGGTCGAGCATCTCGTGCAGGCGGTGGCCGAGGGGCGGCAGGCCTATTGGGTCTGTCCGCTGGTCGAGGAGAGCGAGGTCGTTGATCTGACCGCCGCCGAGGAGCGCTTCAAGCGGTTGCGCGCGGTGCTGGGCGAGGGCGTGGTCGGGCTCGTTCATGGGCAGATGCCGCCGACGGAGAAGGACGCGGCGATGGCGCGCTTCGTGGCCGGCGAGACGCAGGTCCTGGTGGCGACCACGGTGATCGAGGTCGGGGTCAACGTGCCCAACGCCACGATCATGGTGATCGAACGCGCCGAGTGGTTCGGGCTGGCGCAGCTGCACCAGCTGCGCGGGCGCGTCGGGCGGGGCGAGGGCGACAGCACCTGCCTGCTGATGTACCAGCCCCCCCTGGGCGAGGCCGGCATGAAGCGGCTCAAGACCCTGCGCGAAACCGAGGACGGCTTCCGGATCTCGGAGGTCGATCTCGAGATGCGCGGCGCGGGCGACCTGATCGGCACGGCGCAATCGGGTCTGCCGCGCTTCAAGGTGGCCGATCTCGAACATCAGTCCGGACTGATGGCGATGGCGCAGAGCGATGCGCGCAAGCTGCTCGCCGAGGACCCGACGCTGGACAGCCCGCGCGGGCGGGCCGCGAAGATGCTGCTCTGGCTGATGCGGCAGGACGAGGCGATCCGGCTGATCTCGGTCGGGTGAGGCCGCGCCGTTCATAGATGTTCTCATTTTGTTTCGACCTCCGTCTCGCGGAATATCAAGGGCTTACCTGAGATATTCGGGAATGTTCCGCTTCTTGTTCACAAATGTTCTCAAAAAGTTCTTTACAGAACGTTTCGCCTATGAGAACAAAGTGGCAACAAGATTGAGAACAGGGATCGAGACCATGATTGATACGCTTCGCAAGGTTCTTTCGCGCAACGACAACACGCTGATCCACGACATGATCGGCGGCGTTTCCCTGGTCGTCATTCTGATGGGGGCGCTGCACCTGCCCAGCTTCTGAGAGTTTCTGCCTGCGGTCTTTCCGGTCGGCCCGGTCCGCGTATCATCTGTCCCCGATGCGCGGCGGCTGTCTCCGCCTGATGCTCCACTGCCTGGGAGCGATGGCCGGTCCGACCCCCGAGAAGACACGCCACTGACCGCCGCCTCCATGTCCCCCGGAGCGCGGCGGGTTTTTCTTTTTCAGGGAGTAGAAGGGGCGAGATCGCCCCCGCCGGCCTCAGGCGCGCGGGCGTCAGGCGCTTTGGGCCTCGGCTGCCTGGGTGGCGGCCTCGGTGGCGGCGTCGAGTGCCAAAAGGATCGAGGCGTGGCGGTTCTTGTAGGCCTGCGCCGGACGCAGCACCTCGAGCTCTTCGAACGGCGCAGGCGGGGTGGGGCCGTCTTCCTTGAGCATGGCGCGCAGTGCGTCGCGCGCCGCGGCGATCTCGGCGGGGCTGCGGCCGATGATGGCGTCACCCACCACCGCGGCAGAGGCCTGGCCGAGCGCACAGGCCTTTACGTCCTGCGCGTAATCCGACACCACGCCATCCTGCATCGACAGGTCGACCGTCACCGTGGAGCCGCAGAGCGGCGAGCGTTTCTTGACGCTGGCATCGGGCGCCTCGAGCCGGCCGGTGCGCGGGATGTCCGCCGCGAGGGCGAGGATGCGCTGCGAATAGAGCTTGATCAGGTCGGTCTCGGCGGACATGGCTTTCCCTTTCCGGTCTTGTCTCCTAGATAGGGGCTGATTTCCCGGCTGCAAAAGGATTTTTGCCCCATGAGCTTCGATCCCGAGACTTTGGTCTACGATGCCAAGGGCCTCATTCCCTGCATCGCGCAGGAGGCGGAGACCGGCGAGGTGCTGATGATGGCCTGGATGAACGCCGATGCGGTGGCGCGCACGCTGGAGAGCGGCCGGGTGACCTACTGGTCGCGCTCGCGGTCCTCGTTCTGGGTCAAGGGCGAGAGCTCGGGCCACCTGCAGGAGCTGGTGGAACTGCGCGTCGATTGTGACCGCGATTGCCTGCTGGCGCTGGTGCGCCAGACCGGACCGGCCTGCCACACCAACCGCCGCTCGTGCTTCTATACCGCGCTGCGGGAGGGGAACGAGGTGGAGATCATGGCGCCTATGGTGGAGTGAGGCTCGAGGCTTTTGGCCTGAGGTTTCGCCCGGTGGGGAGGGCGTTCGGGGGCGCTGCCCCCGTCGCAGCAGAGCTGCGACTCCCCCGAGGTATTTTTGAAC
>NZ_JBYNAH010000291.1:0-5591 GCF_059781815.1 Salipiger sp.
AGCCCGTCCGGGCGGGCCGGCGATGGCGCGGCGGCCTGCGGCCTTGATTCCGCGCGGGGGCTTCGCGCACGGATCACGGCGGTATGTCCAACTCAGCGCGGCGAGCGTAAACGGCCCTCCCGCTACCTCCCCTCCTCGCGCCGGCTGAGGAACGTGTGCAGCAGTGCCCCTGCCACGGTCAGCAGGATGATCACCGTGCCGACGGCGTTGATCACCGGCGGGTGGCCGTTGGGGTTGCGCGCCATGGCGCCGATTTCGGTGGCGAAGGTGCAGGCGCCGCCCTTGGCGAACATCGTGGTGTTGTAGTTCTCCATGCTCGCCATCAGCGCGATCACCGCCGCCGAGGCCAGCGCCGGGGCGAGATAGGGAAGCGTCAGACGGCGGAAGACGCGGAACGGCGTGGCACCGAGATCCAGCGCCGCCTCCTCGAGCTCCACCGGCTGGCGCTGCAGCCGCGCCATCAGGATCAGCATCGGGTAGCCGGCGATGAAGGTGGTTTGCGCCATCACGATGGTGAAGAGCCCGGCATCGACCCCCATGCGGCTCCAGAACACCAGCGCCGAGAGGCCCAGAACGATCCCCGGCGCCAGCATCGGCGAGAGCAGAACCCACCACAGCGCGCTGTTGGCGCGCGAGCGCCAGCGGGTCAGCAGCACCGCGCCGGACAGCCCCAGCAGCAGCGACAGCGGCACCACCATTGCGGCGACGTAGAGCGAATTGCCGAAGCAGCTGATGAAGCGGCCGCGGTCGAGGGCGCGCAGCACCGGGTCGGCGCGCAGCGCCTCGTCGGGCATCCAGAAGAACGCGTACCACTTGGTGGTGAAGCCGCGCCATTCGGTCACCGAGGGCGGCGAGATGTCGTTGAAGGACGACAGGATCATCAGCAGCAGCGGCAGGAACATGAACACCAGGAAGGCCCAGGTGTAGGCGGTGAGCAGGCCGTCGGCGGTCAGCAGCTGGCGCCTGCGGCGCGGGGGCGTGTGGGAAAGATCGGTCATTGCACCCTCGCGAAATCCTTGAGCCGCGTGCGCATCAGCCACATGAACAGCGCCACCAGCAGGAAGCAGACGATGGTATAGGCAAAGCTGTAGGCAGCGCCGGCATTGGCGTTGGGGCTCTCGAAGAACTTGTTGTAGATCGTCTGGCTGAACCATTCCGCCTGCAGCCCGCGGCTGATGATGCGCGGCACCGAGAAGGCGCCGGCGGCGAGCATGAAGGTGGCGATGGTGCCGACCGCGATGCCGGGCTTGGAATGCGGGATGATGATGCGGCGATGCACGCGCCACGGGCTTGCGCCAAGATCTCGGGCGGCCTCGATCTGGTTGCGGTCGAGCGTGCTCATGACGTTGTAGATCGGGAACACCATGAACAGCACGTAGGTGTAGACGATGACGAGGAAGACGGTGCCCGGGAAGCGCTTGAACTGGATCGGCACGTCGATCAGCCCGAGCCATTGCAAGAGCCCGTTGATCAGCCCGGCATTGTCGATGATCGTGGTCCAGGCGTAGATCCGCATCAGCTCGACGATGGCGTACGGGATGATCAGCCCGAGAAACAGCCAGACCGCCTGCCGCGGCGGGCTCGCCAGCGCCACCTTGTAGGCGATGGGATAGCACAGCAGCAGCGCCAGCGCGGTAGCGATCACCGCCTGGATCAGCGTGCGGGTCAGCGTCACCAGCCCGATGCGGCTGTAGGTCTCGCCGTCGCGCTCGAAGCGCAGCCCGACGAGGCCCATGAGCTTGTTGGAGAGCTTTGCGTTCTCGATGGCCCGCTGGGCGTCGGATTGCGGGATCAGCCGGGCCTCGAAGAGCGTGCCGAAGTTCGACAGCGTGTAGGGCGAGGCAGTGGCCTCGGCCTCGCGGATACGGACCGAGGCCTCGCGGGCCAGCGCCTCGATTTCCTCCGCGGCGGCGATCTGGTCGTCGATGGGGGCGGTGTCGGAGACGGTGAGCAGCGGCAGGCCGTAGGTCTCGTCGAGCCATGTCTCGCCGCCACTGAGCGGCTGGTGGGTGGTGGCGCGCTCGCATTGCAGGATGTAGGGGCGCGTGGGGGCGGCCTCCTCGGCCGCTGGCGCCGCCTCCTCGGCAACGCTCGTGCCGCCGGTCATCGAGGGGATGGCGAGGCCGCCGAACGGGGCAGGATCAGAGGCGCTGCCGGTCATGGAGGGGATCGCCAGACCGCCCGAGGGCGCGGGCTCGGAGGCGCCGCCAGACATCGAGGGAATGGCCATGCCACCCGACGCCGCCCCGCCCGACATCGACGGGATCGCCATGCCGCCTGTCGCGGCGGCGGGGGCGTCGTCGGTGTCATAGGTCTTCAGCACCGAGATACAGGTGCGCGCATCGCGCGCCAGCCCCTGCGCCACCGAGCTGTCGAGCGCCCGCGAGGGCGCGGTCAGCGCGCGTTCGACCATGGTGAGCTGCGGCAGCACGATCAGCATCAGCCCCCAGGCCGCCGCGGCGAGGAAGAAGACCAGCGTCAGACCCCGGCCATAGCCCTGCAGCAGCCCGCTCATTGCGCCGCCAGCTCCTGCCCGGTGCGCGCCAGCGCCCCGCGCGGCAGGATCACCGCCTGATCGGGCGCAAAGCCCAGCCGCATCGGCGCGGCACCCTGAAGCTCGGGCGCGTGGCCGTCATTGGTCACATGCACGGCGATCTCGCTTCCCTGCGCGTCGAAGAACAGGTTGAGGAAGGCGCCCTCGAGATCACGCCGCACCAGCTGCGCCTCGAGCCCGTTCTCGCCGCCGCCGATCGTCATCGCCTCGGGGCGCACGAAGAGCATCGCCTCGGCGCCGGGCGCCAGTTGCTCGGGATTGCGGGCGCGGAAACGGCCCAGCGGGGTCTCGATCTGGGCCATGCCATTCTCGACCGCCACCAGACGACCGTCGAAGCGGTTGGTCTCGCCCACGAAGCTCGCGGCAAAGGCGGTGCGCGGGCGGGAATAGATCTCGTCGCCGGTGCCGACCTGCTCGATCACGCCGTTGTTCATCACAGCAATCCGGTCGGACATGGTCAGCGCCTCGCCCTGGTCGTGGGTGATGTAGATGAAGGTGACGCCGGTCTTCTTCTGGATCGCGCGCAGCTCGGCGCGCATGTGCTGGCGCAACTTGAGGTCAAGCGCCGAGAGCGGCTCGTCGAGCAGCAGCACCGCCGGCTCCACCGCAAGCGCCCGGGCGATGGCGACGCGCTGGCGCTGGCCGCCGGAGAGCTCGGAGGGCAGCTTGTCGCCCTGATCGCCGAGCGCCACCAGATCGAGCAGCTCCTGCGCCTTGGCGCGGCGGGCCTTCTTGCCGACGCCGCGGGCCTCGAGCCCGAAGGCCACGTTTTCCCAGACCGGCATCAGCGGGAACAGCGCGAGGTTCTGGAAGATCAGCGCCGTCGGCCGGGCGTTGGGGCCGCTGCCGGCCATGTCCTCGCCGCCGATCAGTACCCGGCCCGCGCTTGGCTCGATGAAGCCCGAGACCGCGCGCAGGATCGTCGTCTTGCCGCAGCCCGAGGGACCGAGGATCGAGAAGAACTCGCCCGCCTCGATGACGAGATCGGTGGGTTCGACGGCGGTGAAACCGTTGGGATAGGTGATGGAGACGCTGTCGAGCGTCACGTCCTTGCCGCGCATGGCCTGCTCCGTGGGGTCTTTCGCCGGGGGCCTCGAGGGCGCGCCCGATGCGTGCGAAGAGCGGGCCCCGCGGCCCGCCCTCCCTGTCGTTCACAAGATCCGCCGGTCAGGCGTTGGTGATGATCTCGACATATTCGTTGCGGATCGGGTCGAAGAACGGCGTCGAGGCCTGCCACCACCACATGTTGCCCAGCACCGCGTCGGTATAGACCTCGTTGAACTGGCGCTTGAACTCTTCGCTGGCGAAATCCGCCGCGCCGATCACTGCCGAGTTATAGCCGGTGTTGTTGGCGAACATGCCGCCCACTTCCGGGGTCAGCATGAAGTTGATGAAGGCCACCGCCTGCTCGGGGTTGGGCGCGTTGCGCAGGATGCCCATGGTGTCCATCCAGGTGATGATGCCTTCCTTGGGCGCGCGGTAGACGTAATCGGGGTTCTCGCGGTTGAGCAGAAGGCCGGTGGTGTCCCAGGTCTGGCCGATGACGCAGCCGGCATCCTTGAAGGCGGCGGTGGCCTCCGTGGCGTTGTTCCAGAAGGCGCCGAAATTCTCCTTGTTGGAGAGGATCCACTCGGTCACGGCCTTCCAGACGCGGTGCGCGTCCTCTTCCGACTTGTAGACGTCGAGCATGCGGTTCGAGGGCACCTCGCCGGTGGCGTCAAGATAGAGGCCTGCGCCGATGATCACTGATTTCTGGCGGAAGGCGGCGGCGCCTTTCGCGGCGTCCTGCAGGAACAGGTCGCCGAAGGAGAGATCGGCATCCGAGATCGGCAGCGCGGCGCGGTTGAGGGTGATGCCCTCGGTGCCCCAGTCATGCGGAAGCAGGATCTGCTCGCCATTGTGCGAGGCGCCGAGCGCCACGCTGTCGCGCATGAAGCTGGGATAGATCGCGTCGACATTGACGTCCGCCGGCACCGGCGCGAAATAGCTCTCCCCGTCCTCGTCGAGATAGTTCACCGCGGTGTCGATCGAGGGGAAGACCACGTCGAAATCGCCGCCGTTCGAGGCGCGCACGATCGACTGCGCCTCGTCGTTCGAGCCGTAGGTGGTGATCTCGAGCTTGATGCCGGTCTCGGCCTCGAACTTCTCGGCGATGTTGGGCTGGACGTAATCCTGCCAGGTCAGCACCTTGACGGTGCCCGAGGCGGCAAGCGCATCATGCGCGCGCAGCACGGCGGGAGCCGCGACCGCGGTCGCGGTCATCTTCATCGCGGAACGACGGGTGATCTTCATCTCTTAATCCCTTCTGTTGGAAATCGCGGGCTTTGAGCGCCCGGATGGATCGCCGGTTAATCCGGTTCGTATTCATAGCTGTGACGAAGTTGTAACAAGCCGGTGACACCTGGCAATGGGTCAATCCACCTATGGGTGAACCTGACCCAACGTCGCCCGGCCGGCCCCGGGCTGGAATGCCACGGCTTTCGGCGCTGTCGGTGCCTAAGTTCGGCAAGGCTGGCCCCGGCGCGCGATCCGGTCCATGACTTGCGGATCGTCTCCCGGAGTGCCGCCATGACCGCCGCCATGACCTATGTGATCCTCGCCTTCGCCGTGCTTGCCGAGACCATCGGCACCGCCGCCCTGCAGGCCAGCCAGCAGTTCACCCGGCCCCTGCCCTCGGTGCTGGTGGTGATCTCCTACGCGCTGGCGTTCTGGCTGCTGTCGATCGTGCTGCGCAGCCTGCCCGTCGGCATCGCCTACGCGTTGTGGTCGGGGCTCGGCATCGTGTTCATCGCCATCATCGGGCTGGTTGTGTTCGGTCAGCGGCTGGACTGGCCGGCGGTGCTCGGGATTGCGCTGATCCTCGCGGGCATCCTGGTGATCAACCTGTTCTCCGCGACGACCGGGCATTGAGGCGGGTAACCTCGGGACGCCGCCGCGCCATCGCCGGCCCGCGGGATGGCGAAGCGACCGACGAGCCTCTCGATTTATCCCTGCCAAATCCGAAGGACCTCAACACACGGCATTGACGTCACCAAAT
>NZ_JBYNAH010000292.1:0-5575 GCF_059781815.1 Salipiger sp.
AAAATACCTCGGGGGTGAATTGGCGCTTGCGCCAAGAGGGGGCTGGCCCCCTCCCCGTCTCGCGGCCGGGCGCAGCCGGACCGTCGGCAGCGGCGCGCTACTTCACCCGCCGCCATGTCTGGCCGCGGCAGATGCCTAAAACGCAGCCCTCCACCTTCAGACGGTCGCCGGACAGCGCCATCTTCGAGTTGTAGGTCTTGTCGCGGTCCGGGGCCCAGATCTTGCCGCCGCCATAGGCGCCGCCGCCCTTGGGCGACATGCCCCAGATCATCTGCCGCCCGATATTGGGCGAGGTGATCGGCTGGCCGGCGCTGTCATAGCCCTTGCCCAGCGTGCCGCAGATTTCGGCGCCGCAGGGCGCGATGGTGACCAATGCGAAATTGCCGTTGTCATCCGGTTGCGTCTGCCAGACGCCTTCCACCGGGTCCGCCAGCGCCGCGCCGCCAAGGCCGATCAGCCCTACCGCCAGTGCCAGTGCTTTCATGGCTCGTCTCCTCCCTCTGAGCAATGTATCGAGAGCGTGACGCAAGCCGCCGATTCCGTTCAACATTGACGCAAGGTAGGCTTTCATGAGACCTCGCGTCACGAGACCAGACAGAGACGGAGCCGAACGAGCCATGATCCTTTACCCCGCGATCGACCTGAAGGACGGCAAGGCCGTGCGCCTGCTGCGTGGCGACATGGACAAGGCCACCGTGTTCAACGACGATCCCGCCGCGCAGGCGCTGGAATTCGTCGCCGCCGGCTGCGAGTGGCTGCACCTCGTCGATCTCAACGGCGCCTTCGCCGGCGAGCCGGTCAACGCGGCGGCGGTCGAGGCGATCCTGAGCCAGACCAAGACGCCCGCCCAGCTTGGCGGCGGCATCCGCGACATGGCGACCATCGAGCGCTGGCTCGACAAGGGGCTGGCGCGCGTCATCCTCGGCACCGTGGCGGTAGAGAACCCCGCCCTCGTGCGCGAGGCCGCCGCCGCCTTCCCCGGCAAGATCGCCGTCGGCATCGATGCGCGCGACGGCCGCGTCGCCACCAAGGGCTGGGCCGAGGTGACGGATGTGGACGCGGTCGAGCTTGCGAAAAGCTACGAGGATGCCGGCGTTGCCGCGATCATCTACACCGACATCAACCGCGACGGCGCGATGCAGGGCCCGAATGTCGAGGCCACCGCGGCGCTCGCCCGCGCGGTGACGATCCCGGTCATCGCCTCGGGCGGCGTCTCGTCTCTCAAGGATCTCAAGGATCTGCGCGATTGCGGCGCGGCGCTCAACGGCGCGATCTCGGGCCGGGCGCTCTATGACGGCGCGCTCGATCTGAAGGAGGCGCTGAAGGCCCTCGCGGGCTGAGCCTCTCAGATCTCGATGTCGAGCGTCACCGGAAAATGATCCGACGCCACGAGCAGCGCCTCGCGCAGCTCTGGCGTGCGCCAGCAGACCGGGTCGTCGAACGGGTGCCAGATGCGCCATGACGGGCGCGTGGCCGCCAGATCCGGCGAGACCATGATGTAGTCGAGCATCGCCTGCATGTAGCGTTTCTCGGGCTTGAGATAGAACCGCGCGGTGGTGGGCTGGGCGCCGAATTTCGACGCCAGCGCGCGCTCGGCATGGGGATCGAAGAGCGGCGGGCCGCCATCGCCCAGCACGATCTCGACCGAGCTGCGCCCGAACAGGTGCTCGTATTCGTCGAGCCCGGGGCCGTCGTTCAGGTCGCCCATGACGATCACGCTTTCGCCCTCGTCCAGCAGCGCCTCGACCCGACGGCGCAGCCAGATCGCCTGCGCCAGCTGCTTGCGGCGATTGGAGATGGCGAGCCGCATGATCTGGTCGTGGGTCGTCGCGCCGTGCGGCGCCTTGGATTTCAGATGCGCCCCGATCAGCCGCAGCAGCTTGCCCGACGCCGTCAGCGCCTCGACCTCGAGCGGCGGCTTCGAGAAGCTGACCTTGTCGCGGGTCGCATCGATATCGAGATCGATGTGAAAGACCCGGTCGAAGCGCGGCGCCTCTTCGCTCTCCTGAGGGGCGTGGCGCATGGTCAGCACCGCCGGATCGTAGAGCAGCGCGATCTCCTGCTGGGTGTCGTTGACAAAGCCGGTCAGCACCTCGCGGGTGCGCAGCTCGAAGGCCTCGGCGAAGTGCTTGAGCGCGCGGTCGGTGTCGCGCCGGGAATTGCTGTCGGGCGCCTCGATGATCATCACCGCGTCGGCATCCATCGCCGTGAAGACGATGCCCAGGGCCTCGGTCTGCTGCTGGCGGGTGATGTCGTGGCGCGCCGACCAGCCGCCATCGTTCAGCAGCTGCCCGGCATCGTCGAACAGGGCGTCGAACCACTCGATATTGTAGGTGGCGAGGCGCATCCGCCTCAGGCCGCGCGCTGCGCCGAGATCTCTTCCCAGGCGTGGTTGATATCGATCAGGCGCTTCTCGGAAAGCTTCACCGCCTCCTCGGGCACACCGCGCGCCTGCATCACGTCGGGGTGGCTGTCGCGCACGAGGCGGCGCCATTGCTGGCGGATCTCGTCGAGCGGGGCTTCTGGCGAGACGCCGAGCACCGCATAGGGATCGGGGGCGGCATCGGGCACGAAGCGGGCGCGGATGGCGCGGTAATCGGCGGGCGCGACCTCGAAGATCTCGGCCACGCGGTCGAGAAAGGCCTCTTCGGCGGGGTGGTAGTGCCCGTCGGCCATGGCGATGTAGAACAGCCCCTCGAGCAGGTCGCAGATCGGCCCTTTGCTGTCATCGAACATGCGCCGGATGCGGCGGGCGTATTCCTCGAAGCCAGCCACGTCCTGCCGGGCGAGGTTGAACACCCGCGCCGCCGCCGCCTCGTCCTCGGGGGCGACGTGGAACACCTCGCGGAAGGCCAGCACCTCGTTGCGGGTCACCTGGCCATCGGCCTTGGCCATCTTGGCCGAGAGCGCGATCACCGCGATGGTGAAGGCGACGCTGCGCTCGGGCGGCTGGCGCAGGCGGTCGAACACCGCGCCAAGGCCCTCGCCATTGGCGAGCGCGGACAGTGCCTCGGAGATGCGGGTCCAGATCGACATTCGGCGATTCTAGTGCCTTGCGGGGGCGAAGTCAGCGCGGTTCAGAGAAATTTCTGCATCAGGACAAGGTCCATCCAGCGCCCGAACTTGAAGCCGACCTGCGGCAGGCGGGCGGCCTCGGTGAAGCCGATGGCGGCGTGAAACGCCACGCCCGCAGGGTTTTCCGCCGAAACCCCGGCGAAGAGCGAGTGCACCTGCCGGCTGCGGGCGACGTCTTCGAGCGCGGTCATCAGCGCCCGCCCCGCCCCGCGACCTCTTGCCTCGGGGGCGAGGATGACCGTGTGTTCCTTGGTGCGGGCATAGCCGGGCCCGCCGCGGAACGGGAAGAAGGTGGCGAAGCCCAGAAGCCTGCCCGCGTCTTCGGCAACGAGGAAGGCATCGCCGCGCTCGGCGATGTCGGAGGCAATGCCTTGGGGGGTCTTGAGCGCCGTCGAGAAGGTGATCGCGGTGGTCTCGATCCACGGATTCCAGAGCGCGGTGAGTGCCGCGGCATCCGCCGCGCAGGCGGGGCGGACGATCATTGCAGGATCCGGCGCTGGCCCTGCGCGGTGCGCAGTTCGGCGCGCAGCCCCGGCTTCGCTCCGGTGACGAAGGAGACCAGCGGCGCGTCGAGATGGGGCGCGAGCAGCGCCTCAAGCGCCTTGGCCTCGGGGTGGATCACCTCGAGCTTTTCGAGCCGCGTGCCGGAGGCCGAGAGGATCGCGCCGGCAGGCACCGGGCTCTTCCATTCGATCAGCGCCGGGAACACGCCGTCAAAGGGCAGACGGCCATCCTCGGGCACCGACATCACCCAGCGCAGCCGCCCGCGCTCGAGATCCACCGGCTTGCCCGCCATCGGCAGCGCCTCGAGCGCGGCATCCATGTCGCGCACCCGGCAGATCCATTTGTCGAGCCTTGCAGGGCCGTGGAAATCGTCGAGCCCGAACCAGCGCGCGCCCTCGGGCGGCGGCGCGGCGGGGTCGATGGCGATGGCCTCGAGATAGAGCCCCCGGCCAAGGCCCAGGAGCTGGTTATGGGTGCCGTAGCGCGGGTGTTCGCCGCCGGGCAGCAGCGGCATGCCGACGGCGGCCTCGGCATGGGCGACCGCCTCCTCGAGGCTCTCGCCCGCCACCGCGATATGATCCAGTTCCAGCTTCATCCGCCGCCCGGGGTCGTTGTTCATTCGGGTCACGATAGGCGAGCGCACCGGCGGCGCAACGGCTAAAATGCATCAACGCCCGGGGTTTGCACGCTATCACGGGGCGGGGCGGCCCCTCGCGGAGCGTCCGCGCGTCTACAGGCTCCGGGGGAGCGGCGGCAGAGGCGGCCAGCGAGTCCGCGGCGACGCGACGCTCTGCGCCATCGTCCTGCCGGACGCACGGCGCTCGCGTGATCCGTCTTTCAATAAGCAAAGGGCCGGGGAAGATCCCCGGCCCCTGCCCTGTTAACCGCGCGCTTCGCGGATCAGCTTCAGGATGTCCTGCGCCGCGTCGGGGATGTTGGTCCCCGGACCGAAGATCGCCTTTACCCCGGCGTCGTAGAGGAACTTGTAATCCTGATGCGGGATCACCCCGCCGCAGATCACGATGATGTCCTCGGCGCCCTGCGCCTTCAGCGCCTCGATCAGCTGCGGCGCCAGCGTCTTGTGGCCGGCGGCCTGCGACGAGATGCCGATGATGTGCACGTCGTTGTCGATGGCGTCCTGCGCCGCCTCGTCGGGGGTCTGGAACAGCGGCCCCACGTCGACGTCGAAGCCGATATCGGCAAAGGCCGTCGCGATCACCTTGGCGCCGCGGTCGTGGCCGTCCTGGCCCATCTTGACCACCAGCATGCGCGGACGGCGGCCTTCTTCCTCGGCGAAATCCTCGACCGACTTCTGGATCGCGGCAAAGCCCTCGTCGCCCTCGTAGGCGGCGCCGTAGACGCCCGCCAGCGTCTTCACCTCGGCCCGGTGACGGCCGAACACCTTTTCCATCGCCATGCTGATCTCTCCGACAGAGGCCCGCGCGCGGGCTGCTTCGACGGCCGCCTCGAGCAGGTTGCCGCCCTCCTTGGCCCGACGCTCGAGCTCGCCCAGCGCGGCGTCGCAGGCGGCCTGGTCGCGGGTCGCGCGGATGCGCTCCAGCGAGGCCACCTGTCCGTCGCGGACCTTGGCGTTGTCGATGTCGAGAATGTCGAGCTCGTCTTCCTTCTCGAGCCGGTACTTGTTGACGCCGACGATGACGTCATCGCCGCGGTCGATATCGGCCTGGCGCTTGGCCGCCGTCTCCTCGATGCGCAGCTTGGGCATGCCAGAGGCCACCGCCTTGGTCATGCCGCCCATCTCGTCGACCTCCTCGATCAGCTTCCACGCCGCCTCGGCGAGATCGGCGGTCAGCTTCTCGACATAGTAGGAGCCGGCCATCGGATCGACGACCTTTGTCACCCCGGTCTCTTCCTGCAGGATGAGCTGGGTGTTGCGCGCGATGCGGGCCGAGAACTCGGTCGGCAGCGCGATGGCCTCGTCGAGCGCGTTGGTGTGCAGCGACTGGGTGCCGCCCAGAACCGCCGACATCGCCTC
>NZ_JBYNAH010000005.1:0-45721 GCF_059781815.1 Salipiger sp.
GCGCGGTGCCGGGCCTGCTCGCCGGGGCGCTGGAGCGGGGGGTGCGCATCGTCGCCGCCCGCGACGGCTGCTGCCCGGCGAGCCGGGAGCGCCTTGCGCGCGGATGGAACAAGAGCGCGGCCGCCGAGGCGCAGGCCGCGCAGCATCTGGGCCAGCTCGAGACCCTCGGGGTCGAGCTGGTCTGGGCCTCGCAACTCGACGGCGCGGTGGCGGGTGGGGCCGCCCCTGCGCCGGTGCCCCCGGACCCCGCCCCCGCTGCGCCGGAACCGCGCGGCGGCGGGGTGTTCGGCTGGGCCGATGCGAAGGCCTTTGAGGACGAGGAAGTGCGGCTGCAGAGGGGCGTGCTGGTCACGCCGCTGGCGGCCGAGGAATTGCGGGCCCGCCACGTGCGGCTCGTGCGGGTGTGAAGGAGAGCGACATGCATCTGGGACGCGTCATCGGAACCGTCGTCTCGACCAGCAAGGACCCGAGCCTGTCGGGTTCGAAACTGCTGATCGTCGCGCGGCTCAACGAGCAACAGGAGCGCGACGGCTTCACCGAGATCGCCGTCGACACCGTGGGGGCCGGCCATGGCGAGCTGGTCATCGTGACCGCCGGCAGCGCCGCGCGGCAGGCCGGGACGCTGGGCGGCTCGGTGGCCGATGCCAGCATCGTCGGCATCGTCGACACGGTCGAGACACACTGAGAGGAGGGCGCGACATGCAGACCGCAGAGCTGATCGACCGCCTTCTCGGAGACGCGCTGGCCACGGGGGCGCAGGGCCCGGTGACGCTGGCCGAGGCGCTGCGGCTCGCCGCCCGCGCCGAGGGCAAGGCGGCAGAGATCGGCGTGCCGGTCTCGGTCGCGGTGGTCGATGCGGAGGGCGCGGAGCTGCTGTTTCACCGCATGGCGGGCAGCCTTCCGGCCAGCGCGCCGCTCGCCCGCGACAAGGCCTGGAGCGCCGCCGCCTTCCGCATGAGCACCGAGGCGCTGGGCCATCAGGCGCAGCCGGGCGGGATGCTTCCCGGCGTGGAGACGAGCTGCGGCGGCCGCGTGGTGCTCTTCGGGGGCGGGCTGCCGCTCTTGCGGGGCGGGCGGATCGCCGGGGCCATCGGCATCAGCGGCGGCACGGTGGCGCAGGATATTGAGATCGCCGCCCATGCGCTGGGCGGAATTTTCGAACAGGCGGGCTGAGGCCCGGAGACGGAGTGGAACGATGAACGACGCAGATATCAGCAAGACAGTCGAAGCCTTCCTCGGAGGGCGCGACACCGCGGTGCTCGAGAAGCCTCCCGTCGCCGCAGCCCCAGTTTCGTCAGTGGCCCCGCCCGCCGTGCCTGAGCCGATAGCCGAGCGCGATCTGGTGGCCGAGATCCTCGCCGGGATCGCCGCCAAGACGCCCGGCCAGACGCCCGCCCAGATTTCGCCCGAGACACCGGCAAAACCCAGACGCGCCTTCGAGCCGGGCAGCAAGGGCTGCACCTGGGAGGCCGCCAAGGCCGAGGCCCCGGACCTGGTGTCCGAGGTGCTGACACGGGTGCTCAATGCGCAGGGCGCCGAGGACGAGCTGCCGCTCCCCGAGAGCCTTGCGGCCTCCTTTGAGGCGATCTCGGAGACCGGCTTTACCGCGCTTGGCGATGGCGTCTTCGCCACCATGGACGAGGCCGTCGAGGCGGCGGATGCGGCGCAGAAACAGTATCTCTTCTGCTCGATGGCGGCGCGGCAGCGCTTTGTCGACGGCATCCGCGAGGTGGTTCTCGCGCCCGCGATGCTCAACCGGCTGGCGCGCATGGCCGCCGAGGAGACCGGCATGGGCAACGCCGCCCACAAGGTGATCAAGAACCGCCTCGCCGCCGAAAAGACGCCCGGCACCGAGGATCTGACCACCGATGCCTGCACCGGCGACAGCGGCCTGACGCTGGTCGAGTATTCGGCCTATGGCGTGATCGGCGCGATCACCCCCACCACAAACCCGACCGAGACCATCATCTGCAACGGCATCGGCATGCTGGCCGCCGGCAACTCGGTGGTGTTCAGCGTGCACCCGCGCGCCACCAAGGTCTCGCTGATGCTGATCAAGCTGCTCAACCGCAAGCTCGCGGCGCTGGGCGCGCCGGAGAACCTCATCGTCACGGTGCAGAAACCCTCGATCGAGAACACCAACGCCATGATGGCCCATCCCAAGGTGCGGATGCTGGTCGCCACCGGCGGCCCGGGCATCGTGCGCGCGGTGATGGCGAGCGGCAAGAAGGCCATCGGCGCCGGCGCCGGCAACCCGCCGGTGGTGGTCGACGAGACCGCCGATCTCGACAAGGCGGCGCAGGACATCGTCAACGGGTCGAGCTTTGACAACAACCTGCCCTGCATCGCCGAGAAGGAGGTGATCGTCGTCGAGCAGGTGGCCGATTACCTCGTGGCCCAGATGCAGAGCCGGGGCGCCTATCTGGTTTCCGATCCGGCCCTGATCCGCAAGCTCGAGGAGACCGTGCTCAACGACAAGGGCGGCCCGGCCACCGATTGCGTCGGGAAAAGTGCGGCGCACCTGCTGGAAAAGGTCGGCATCAAGGCCGGCCACGACGTCAAGCTGATCCTGATCGAGCTGCCGAAGACGCACCCCTTCGTGCAGGAGGAGCTGATGATGCCGATCCTTCCGGTGGTGCGCGCGCCCAGCGTCGACGAGGCCATCGACCTCGCTGTCGAGCTCGAGAAGGGCAACCGCCACACCGCGATGATGCATTCGACCAACGTGCGCAAGCTGACCAAGATGGCCAAGCTCATCCAGACCACCGTCTTCGTCAAGAACGGGCCGTCCTATGCCGGGCTCGGGGCCGGGGGCGAGGGCTTCAACACCTTCACCATCGCGGGTCCGACCGGCGAGGGGCTGACCTCGGCCAGATCCTTTGCCCGCAAGCGGCGCTGCGTGATGTGCGAAGCGCTCAACGTGCGCTGAGGGCCGGGCGAGAAGAGAGAAGAGACGGGAGAGCGACCATGAACATGCGGATCATCAACGCACCGCAGGAGGGCGTGCTCGACATGCTGAAACGGCGTGTCGCCCCGCACACCCGCAAATGGGTGGAAGAGCACCACATCTCGGCCATCGGGATGGTGCAGGCCAGCGTGCCCGACCTCTTCTACTACTCCGACATCGCGCAGAAGGCCTCGGACGTGTTCACCGTCGAGCTGTTCGGGACCTGCCCGCAAACCACCACGACCCTTGCCGTCTTGGGAGAGACCTCCGCCGTGAAGGCGGCGATGGAGGCCATCGAGGCAGGGCAGTCGGCCGGGTTCTGACCCTTCGCGGGGCAGCGGCCGCCAGAGACAGAAAAAGGACGCATCATGACCGACACCGACTATGACTGCGAAGGCATCGTCTTCGACATCCAGCGCTACTCCATCCACGATGGCCCCGGTGTCCGCACGATCGTCTTTCTCAAGGGCTGCCCGCTGCGCTGCCGCTGGTGCTCGAACCCGGAAAGCCAGGCGCCGGAGCCCGAGCTCTTCTACCGCGATGCCAGCTGCATCAAGTGCGGCGGCTGCAAGCCGGTCTGCCCGGTGCAGGCGCTGTCGCGCGACAATCCAGGCTTTGTGGATCGCGATGCCTGCCTGAAATGCGGCCAGTGCGCCGCGGTCTGCCCGACCGAGGCGCTGACCCTCACCGGCAAGCGCATGAGCGTGCAGCAGGTGATGCAGGAGCTGCGCAAGGACGCCACGCAATACCGCCGCTCGGGCGGTGGGGTCACGCTCTCTGGCGGCGAGCCGCTGTTTCAGCACCGCTTCGCCCGCGAGCTGCTCAAGGCCTGCCACGAGCAGGGCTGGAACACCGCGATGGAGACCACCGGCTATACCAGCCGCGAGATCGTGCGCGATGTGATCCCGCATGTCGATCACGTGCTGATGGACCTCAAGGCGATCGACCCGAAGGTGCACAAGGAGAACACCGGCGTCGACAACCGCATCATCCTCGAGAACGCGCTGGCGATCTCGGAGATCAGCCACACGGTGGTACGGGTGCCGGTGGTGCCCGGGGTCAACGACACGCCCGAGGCGGTCGCGGCGGTGGGGGCCTTTGCCAAGCTGATGCACGGCGTGGGCGAGGTCCACCTGCTGCCCTACCACACCTTCGGCGAGAACAAGTACGCATTGCTCGGCCGCGACTACCCGATGGGCGACACGCCCAACCTGAGCGCCGCCGACATCGCGCCGCTGGCGGCGGTGGTCGAGGGCATGGGTCTCGACTGCGTCGTCGGGGGCTAGGGAAGGGGAGGCCGAGATGAGCACCTACACCACATCCGAGTCGGTGACCGAGGGCCACCCGGACAAGGTCTGCGACCAGATCTCCGACGCCATCCTCGACGCCTATCTCGCCCGCGATCCGCTGGCGCGGGTGGCGGTCGAGACGCTGGCCTCGGGCAACACGGTTCACATCGCCGGCGAGGTCACGGCCAAGGCGCATGTGGAGATCGCGCCGCTGGTGCGCGGCGTGCTGCGCGAGATCGGCTATGACGACCCGGCGCTGGGCTTCGACGCCGAGGGCTGTTTCATCCTGACCGACCTGCACGAGCAGTCACCAGACATCGCGCAGGGCGTGTCGCGCAGCACGGCGCTGGGCGCCGGCGATCAGGGCGTGTTCTACGGCTATGCCTGCGACGAGACGGTCTCGCTGATGCCGGCGGCGATCCACTATGCCCACCGGCTGACCGAGGCGCTGGCGGCGGCGCGGCACGAGGGCCGGCTGCCCTGGCTGCGGCCCGATGGCAAGGCGCAGGTGTCGTTCCGCAACGACGCCGATGGCCAGCCCTGCGAGCTCACAAGCCTCGTGGTCTCGACTCAGCACGCCGAGGAGGTCACGCGCGAGGAGATGGTGCGCGGGCTCTTGGCCGAGGTCATCGTGCCGGTGATGGGGCCGTGGCTGCGCCATGACACGCGGGTTCTGATCAATCCCACGGGGCGCTTCGTGCGCGGCGGGCCGGCGGCGGATACCGGGGTGACCGGGCGCAAGATCATGGTCGACACCTATGGCGGCATCGGCCGCCACGGCGGCGGCGCCTTCTCGGGCAAGGACGCCACCAAGGTCGACCGTACCGCCGCCTACATGGCGCGCTACATCGCAAAGACCGTTGTGGCGGCGGGACTTGCACGAAACTGTGAAGTGTCACTGGCATTTGCGATAGGTCAGTTTCTGCCGGAGATGGTGGATGTAAAGATTCACCCAGAGTGCGGAATCGACGTCGACACACTCGCGCAGGTCATCCGGGAGGTGTTTCCTCTGTCGGTCTCCGGCATGATCGAAACCCTCGACCTGCGCCGACCCAATTTCCGCAGAACCGCAAGCTACGGCCATTTCGGCCGTGAGGATGAGGGGTTCCGATGGGAATGGACGGATCGGACATCGGCGTTGCGCAGCGCTCTGGAACGGGCGGCGGCGCGCAATGGGACTTCGATCTGTCGCAAGTCGCTCTCCCGGTGCAACGGCCGGGATGTTCGACCGACGGCTCCCGCCGAAAGCGTCTGGCAGATCTGATGAGCGTCGCGACGCTGCAGAAGATCCAGGACAATTTCAGCGCGGCGGTCGGGGCGGCGATGGTGATCGTGGGACCGGACGGGGAACCTGTAACCGAGCCAAGTGGGTTTACCTCGTTCTGTGCCGCGATCCGGAGCCGCCCCGGCTGGCGGGAGCGCTGCTGCCACTGCGACTCTGTCGGTGGCCGTACCGCCCTGTCGAACGGCGAGCCCTGCATCTACAAATGCCATTGCGGGCTGGTGGATTTCGCCGCCCCGATCACCATCTGCGGCGAGTATCTCGGCGCGGTGATCTGCGGCCAGATGAACCTCGTGGAGGATGGCTCGGCGCCGAAATTCATGGACCTGTCGGAGCTCTTCCCGACCGAGGAGGCCTGGCGCCGCGATGACGAGCTGCTGCGGATGTTCCGCGAGATCGGCACCATCTCCTACGACAAGCTGCGCGCCGCGGCCTATTCGCTGTATTACATCTCCTCCTACATCGTCGAGGAAAGCTACCGTAACAGCGTCTCGGAGGAGCTCTACCGCAACAAGCTGCGGCTGATGGAGGAATCCAAGCGCCGGGCCGAGCTCGAGGGATCGCTGCGCGAGGCCGAGCTGCGGGCGCTGTCCTATCAGGTGAACCCGCATTTCCTGTTCAACGTGCTCAACACCATCGGGCGGCTGGCGCTGATCGAGGGGGCGGAAGAGACAGAAACCACGGTGCAGGCCTTCGCCGACATGATGCGCTATATCCTGCGCAAGAGCGGCGCGCCGTTGGTGCCGCTTTCAAGCGAGATCGAGCATGTCGAGAACTACCTCTACCTGCTGACCCTGCGGCTGGGCGACCGCTTCGATTTCGAGATCGTGGCGGGCGAGGGGACGGGCGCGGTGCTGTGCCCGTTCATGGTGCTGCAGCCGATCGTCGAGAACTGCATCAACTACGCCATCGAGCCGCGCGAGAGCGGCGGGGTGATCCGCATCGAGGCCCGGCGCGAGGGCGATGACGTGCTGGTCGACATTATCGACAACGGCGAGGGCATCTCGCCAGAGCGCAAGGCCGCGGCGCTGGCGGGCAACGCGGGGGGCGACGAGCGCAAGAGCATCGGCATCAGCAATGTCGACAGCCGGATGCGGCATTACTTCGGAGAGGATCACGGGCTGGAGATCGTCAGCCCGCACGCGGACGGGCGCGGTACGCTGGTGCGGCTGCGCATTCCCGCCGATTTCGACCCCGCGGCGACTCCGCTGCCGCTGTGATCGCGGCGCCCCGACCGGGGCGCGACAGGAAAGAGAGCAAACCCATGTTCAACATCGTCATCGTCGAAGACGAGGAGCTGGAGCGGCGGGCGCTGCGCAAGATCCTCGAGGACAGGCTGGAGGGCGCGCAGGTCATCGGCGAGGCGCGCAACGGCAACGAGGCGGTCGCGCTGCTCGACACCCGCGAGATCGACCTGATGCTGCTCGACATCCGCATCCCGCGCCCCAACGGCATCGAACTGATGCAGATGGTGCGCGACCGCGGGCTGGCGACAAAGATCATCATCCTCACCGCCTACGATCACTTCGACATCATGAAGGAGGCGATCCACCTCAAGGCCGACGAATTCCTGCTCAAGCCGATCCGCACCGAGGATTTGCTCAAGGCGGTGAGCGGCTGTCTTGGCAGCCTTCCAGAAAAGGCCAGTGCTGCGGCACAGGCGCCGGTGGCGGACCGGGTCGGCGAGCTGATCGACGCCAACGATTACCGCGAGTGCCTGGCCCTGCTGCGCCACAAGGTGGAGAGCATCTATGCCCGCGAGGGCGTCGTGCTGCGCCGCGAGGTGCGCGAGTTGCTCGGAGAGCTGGCGGCGATGATCCGCACGCGCGGGCTCGACCTGCCCAGGGGGCTGGAGCGCAAGCTCGCAGAGCTCGATCAGCGCAATCTCGACCTGCACAGCCATTATCAGGTGCAGGAGCTGGTGTTCCAGATCGCCGACGTGCTGTTCGAGGTGACCGAGCCCGGCGGCGCGCACGCCGCCAACCGCATCGCCGAGGTGCTGAACTATATCGAGCGCAACCTGCACAAGGGCGTCACGCTCGAGGATGCGGCGGAGTTCGCCCGGATCAGCCCGTGCTATCTCAGCCGGCTGTTCCGCAAGGAGATGGACACCACCTTCATCGCCTATGTGAAGACGCAGCGCATCGAGCGCGCCAAGGTTCTGCTGCGCGACAGCGACCTGCCGGTGGGCAATGTCTCGCTCGACCTGTCGTTCAACGACGCGAACTATTTCTGCAAGGCGTTCAAGAAGGAGGTCGGTCTGTCGCCGTCGGAGTATCGCCGGCAGGCACTGCGCGAGCGCGTCGCCTGAGCGCCGGCGTCAGAGCGTGCTCGACGCGCTCTCGCCGCGCAGCTTGTTGACCAGGTCGACCAGCTCGACCAGCGAGCGGATCTCGAGTTTTTCGAGGATACGGGCGCGGTGATGGTCGACGGTGCGCGGGCTGATGCCAAGCGAATTGGCGATCTCCTTGCTCGACACTTCTGCCGGGTTGGTGAGCATGCGCTTGACGATCTCTTCCTCGCGGGCGGTCAGCCGGTTGAACCGGGCCTGCAGAGCGCGCCGCATCTCGAGCGCCTCGCGCTTGGCTGAGGCGATCCCGAGCGCGGTCTCGATGCGCTCGACCAGCACCGACTGACGGAACGGCTTTTCAAGGAAATCGACCGCGCCGGCCCTCATCGCCTGCACCGACTCCGGCACCCCGCCATGGCCGGTGATGAACACCACTGCCAGCGGGCTGCCCTGCCCGTTGAGAAGCGCCTGCAATTCGAGCCCGCTCATCCCGGGCATGCCGTGATCCAGCACCAGACATGCAGCCTGCTCGCCATCATAGGCGGCGAGAAACTCGCGCCCGGAGGCAAAGGCCTCGACCTCGAAGCCGCGCTGCGTGAGCGCGCGGGTCAGCGAGGTGCGAATGTCCTGATCATCATCGACGATGAAGATCATCTGGTTGCTGTCACGCATTGAAAACCGAAACCCGAATTACGAGGAAGCGCGGGAAAATATTGCGCTTCACGAAGATATCACTGTGGAATGTCAGGTTTTTCAAGCGCACGCAACTGGCGCGGGCGCGATTGCAACCGGGTGCATCCGGGCGGACACGCCCCGGATTTCCGCCATTCAAAGCGCTTTCAGGATGTCGAATTCGCGGCGTTGACGGTGAAGCGGAAACAGGCGCCGTGCGGATCCGATCGCTCATGCCAGAGGCGGCCATCATTGGCCTGCACAATTGATTTGCAGATCGACAGGCCAAGGCCCATGCCGCTGGGCTTGGTGGTCTCGAAATCGGTGAACAGGTTGATATCGGGCGACACGCCGGGGCCGGTATCGGCCACGGTCACAAGCACCTGCTTGCCAAGCCTGTGCGCCCTGACGGTGACCCGGCGCTCGCCTTCGGTGGTCTCGGCCACCGCCTCGATGGCGTTGCGCAGCAGGTTCACCAGAACCTGCGCGATCTGCAGGCGGTTGGCGTTGACGAGCGGCAGGTCGTCGAGCTCGGTGGTGATGGTCACGCCGGCGGCGCGCGCTTCGGCGATCACCAGCCGCTGCGTCTGGGCGACCAGTTCGGCAAGGTCGAAATCGGTGCGGATGCCCTCGTCGCGGCGGATGAAGGCGCGCAGGGCGCGGATGATCTCTCCGGCCCGCACCGACTGCTCGGCGATCTCCTCGAGGGTGGCGCGCAGCTCGGAATCGACGGCACTCATCTGGTCGACCGCGTAGAGCGCGCTGTCGGCGTTCTGCACGATCGCGGTGAGCGGCTGGTTGAGCTCGTGCGCCAGACCGGCGGCGACCTGGCCCATGGTGTTGTCGCGCGACAGGTTCGACAGGTCCTTGCTGAGCTCGGCGATCTGCTCCTCGGTGTGCTTGGCCTGGGTGATATCGTCCATGGTGAGCACGAAATGCAGCGGGCGACCCTGCTGGTTGAAGATCAGGATGGCGTTGAGCGCCGTCCAGATCGCCGCGCCGCCGCGCCGCACGCAGCGCAGTTCCTGGTTGATCTCGCGGGGGCGGTCGCCGTCGTCGCCATCGAACAGGCGGAAGGGCGGATCGTCGGGATGGATCAGGTCCGAGATCGCCATGTCGTGCAGCGCCTCGGCGCTGTAGCCGGTGATCTCGCAGAACCGTTCGTTGACGCGCAGGAAGCGGCCGGTGCTCGCGTCGATCTGGGCCATGCCGCGCGACGACAGCGCGAACGTGCTGCCGTATTCCATCTCGGTCTCGCGCCGGGCGGCGATCTGCTGCATCAGCGTCTCGTTGGCGTTCTCGAGCTCCTGGTAGGTCTTGGGCAGCGGCTCGGAAGGATCGAGTTCGCCCTGCGAAATCAGCGCCGAGCGCACCGCGAAGGCGCGCACGGGTTTGTAGATGAAGTTGGCGAGCGCCAGCCCACAAAGCCCGGTGATCGCCGCGACCACCACCGCGATCCAGATATTGGTCAGGCGGTTTTCCTTGATCACCTCGGTGAAGTCGCTTTCGAGCGCATAGGCCGCGATGGTCCAGGGCAGGTGCTCGCTGATCGGCGGCATGACCACCGCCACGTAAGTCTCGCCGCCATAGCGGAACTGCGACAGGGTCTCCTCTTCGACCGCGGCCACGCCGTTTTCCATGACCTGCGCAAAGGCGGCGCGGGCGATCGGGTCCTCGAACTGGCGGATGTCGACGAAACGCAGCGATCCGTCGGCATCCTTGGTCTTCAGCAGCTCCTGATTGGGATGCGCCAGCACGTCGCCATTGCGGTGGATGATCAGCGCCCGCCCGGTGCTGCCGATGCGCAGACGGGCGAGGAAATCCGAGATGTCGCTGATCTCGATATCGACGCCGACGATGCCGCGCACGCTGTCGGGACCGTCCATCACCGGCGAGGCCAGCGTGATGCCGGGCTGTTGCGAGGAAAAGAAGATGTAGGGATCGGTCCAGATCGTGGTGAGCTGCTGGCGGGCGCGGATGTACCACGGGCGCTTGCGCGGATCGTAGGGGTCGTCGGGGTCGAGACGACGCTCGATCACCCTGAACTCGTCGTCGCGCCAGATCAGCTCGGTGGTGCGCTGGTCGCCCTCGACGCGGATGATCTTGGTCCGGAACGGGCCGGGGCCGTCATCGGCGCGCATGACATAGACGAAATCGCCATCCTCGCTGCCGTGATAGACGCCGGCGAATTGCGGTGCGAGCTGGAGCTGCTGGAACAGCAGCTGCTCGAGCAACTCGGGCACGTCGCTGGCGATCACGCGGTCCTGCGCCAGCCGGGCCGAGAGCTCGGCGGCGCCGCGCGCCGGGCTCAGGAAGCCGCGCGAATGCTCGATGGTGTTGGTGCCGACATCGCTCAGGAGGTCACGGGCGTGGTCCAGCAGGGCGCGTTCCGAGGTCACATAGGAGGAGAACACCACCGCCAGCACGGCGACGAACTGCAGCCCGGCAAGGCCGACCGCCAGCAGTGCTCCCAGTGAAACGCGCATACCATCCCCGTGCCAGATTTCCGCAGGCTGGCCGGAGGCTTACCCGCCCCGCAGTCTTTCCACAAAGGGGCGTTTCGGGCAACAACCCAAGGCGTTTCCGCACATAGGCAAAATTACGCAGGCAATCACGCGAATTCCATCTTTTTTCCATTTATGAGAGCTTAATCAGCGTCGAGACAGGGAAGCATCGAGTTCCCGTCGTCATCTCTGGATCGGCAATATTTTTTAAAGTTGTTTAACGGCGTTAGTGAGTGGCGCTTATAGTATTCTGTTTCAGCAAGGACCGGCGTCAAATATCCCCATCTGGCGCCGGTTTCCTTTTGAAAGACCCGCTCTGTCCCTGCGGCGGGATTGGATTTCTGGCGCAGGAAATGAGCGTTTCTTTATGCGGACATCTGATCGAATTTAACGTCGGAAAAACCCAGAATTGGGGATTTCAGAAACTGAGGTTTCTCAAGGCCATGCTGACGCGCAGGCCACGGGATCTCATTCGAAACAGTCGTCGCGCCCGTCGCGCTGGATCGTTGCGGCACCGTCTCGGATCTGTTTCGCGCGGCGTTGCACGAAGTTCGACGGGTGCGACGCCGAACGGCCCTTCGGATCGGGCAGGATCGCCGCGAGCATCGCAGCCTGCACGGCGCTCAGCTTGTCGGGCGCCACGCCGAAATAGGTCTGTGCCGCGGCTTCAACCCCGAAGACGCCCTCGTCGAACTCGGCCACGTTGAGATAGACCTCGAGAATGCGGCGCTTGGGCCAGACCGCCTCGACCAGCGGTGTCATCATCGCCTCGAGCGCCTTGCGCAGCCAGCTCCGGCCCTGCCAGAGATAGACGTTCTTCACCGTCTGCTGCGAAATCGTCGAGGCGCCGCGGTTGCCGCCGTCTTCGATGGCCTCGCGGATTGCCTTCATGTCGAAGCCCCAATGAGTGCAGAAATTCGCATCCTCCGCCGCCACCACCGAGCGCAGCATCACCGGAGCGATCTCGTCGGCGTCGACCCAGACCTGATCGACCGGCATCCCGAGCCGCTTGCCCTCTGACCACATGGTGAAGGTGGTCGGCGGGTTTACCACGCGAAAGAGCACCACAAGCAGCAGAACCAGAGCCACACCCACGAGCGTCAGGCGGAAAGCCTGCCGCATCAGCCAGCGCAGCGGGCGGAACGGCCGCTTCGGCCCCGCGACGGCCTTGCGCAGGGAGGAGTCGCTGGTCTGCTTCGCGCCGGTCTTCTTTGAGGTGGTTTTCTTTGCTGCTCGCGCCATGGATCATGGTCTACACGGGCGGACTCTTTCGGGGAAGCACTGTTCGCGAAAAGGGCCCGGTACGCCCGAACGTACCGGACCCGGGACCGCCTTTGTGCGGCAAAGTCGGTCCTGTCACTCGTACCCGTACACCACGCTGTGTTCCGGGAGGTCCGGAACAGTTTCCGTTATCGCACGCCATTGCGACCCTACTGAGAGGAGAATGAGGCGTCCGCTGGGCGGCCCTCATGCCAAGCCATTGAAAATACGAAAACGCCCGGGGGAGGCCCGGGCGTTTTTTTGTTTCCATGTCGGATCGGCTTACTCGGCCGGAACCGCGACGCTGTCCTCGATTCCCAGCGGGTGGGCGATCTTGTTGAGCATCTCCTTGGGGCAGACCTGCAGGAAGTTGCCCTTCTCGAGCTCCCAGTGCTGCAGGATGTCCTGCGCCTTGCGGCTCTTGGTCTCGGCGACGTGGCGCTCGATCAGGTCCTTGAGCTGGCCTTCCCAGTGCTCCTGAGTGACCGGGCAGGTGACGAGGCTTTCCATGTTCATCATGTCCTGCGCCTTGCCCTCGGGGTCGTAGAGATAGGCCATGCCGCCGGTCATGCCGGCACCGAAGTTGGCGCCGATCGGTCCGAGGATCACTGCCACACCGCCGGTCATGTATTCGCAGCCGTTGGAGCCGCAGCCCTCGACCACCACCTTGGCGCCCGAGTTGCGCACCGCGAAGCGCTCGCCGGCGCGGCCGGCAGCGAAGAGGTGACCATCGGTGGCCCCGTAGAGCACGGTGTTGCCGATGATGGTGTTCTCTTCCGCCTTGAGCGGCGACATCATCGGCGGGCGCACCACGATCAGACCGCCCGACAGGCCCTTGCCGACATAGTCGTTGGCATCGCCCGAGACCTCGATCTTGAGGCCCGGCGCCGCGAAGGCGCCCAGCGACTGGCCGGCGGAGCCGGTCAGCTTGACGTGCAGGTGATCGGGCTGCAGCGCGTTGCGCATGCCGAACTTCGACACGATATGCGACGAGGTCCGCGTGCCCACCGTGCGGTGCGTGTTCTGCACCGCGTAGGAGAGCTGCATCTTCTCGCCATCCTCGAGGAAGCGGTGGCCGTCGCGGACGATCTCGGCATCGAGCGTATCCGGCACGGCGTTGCGGTCCTTGTAGCGGTCGTAGACGATGTCGTCGGCGCCATCGACGCGGATCAGCAGCGGGTTGAGGTCGAGATCGTCGAGATGCTCGGCCCCGCGCGAGACCTGGCGCAGCAGGTCGGCCCGGCCGATCACGTCATTGAGGCTGCGCGCGCCGATGGAGGCAAGGATCTCGCGCACCTCGGTGGCGTAGAAGGTGATCAGGTTGACCACCTTGTCGGCATTGCCGGTGAACTTGCCACGCAGCTCCTCGTCCTGGGTGCAGACGCCCACCGGGCAGGTGTTCGACTGGCACTGGCGGACCATGATGCAGCCCATGGCAATCAGCGCGGCGGTGCCGATGCCGAACTCCTCGGCGCCCATCATCGCGGCCATGACGATGTCACGTCCGGTGCGAAGGCCACCGTCGGTGCGCAGCGTGACGCGGTCCCGCAGCTTGTTCATCGCCAGAACCTGATGCGCCTCGGTGAGGCCCATCTCCCAGGGCAGACCGGCATACTTGATCGAGGTCGCGGGCGACGCGCCGGTGCCGCCATTGTGGCCCGAGATCAGGATCACGTCGGCCTTGGCCTTCGCAACGCCTGCGGCGATGGTGCCGACGCCCGAGGAAGCCACCAGCTTCACCGTCACCTTGCAGCGCGGGTTGATCTGCTTGAGGTCGTAGATCAGCTGCGCAAGGTCTTCGATCGAGTAGATGTCGTGGTGCGGCGGCGGCGAGATCAGCGTCACGCCCTTGGTCGAGTGACGCAGACGCGCGATCAGGTCGGTGACCTTCATGCCCGGAAGCTGGCCGCCCTCGCCGGGCTTGGCACCCTGGGCAACCTTGATCTCGAGCTCTTCGCAATGGTTCAGGTACTCGGCGGTGACGCCGAAGCGGCCCGAGGCCACCTGCTTGATCTTGGCCGAGGGGTTGTCGCCGTTGGGCTCGGGCACGAAGTGTGCCGGATCCTCGCCGCCCTCACCGGAGTCCGACTTTGCGCCGATGCGGTTCATCGCGACGTTGAGGGTCTTGTGCGCCTCGGGCGACAGCGCGCCCAGCGACATGCCCGGGGTGACAAAGCGCTTGCGGATCGAGGTGATGCTCTCGACTTCCTCGATCGGGATCGCCTTGCCGAGCGGCTTCACGTCGAGCAGGTCACGCAGGTGGATCGGCGGGTTGGCCCGCATCGCCTTGGAATAGGTCTTCCACAGCTCGTAGGAGGCCTTGTTGCAGGCGGCCTGCATGAGGTGCATGGTCTGCGCCCCCCAGGCATGGGTCTCGCCCGACTTGCGCGCCTTGTAGAAGCCGCCGATCGGCAGCACGTCGCGGCCGCCCTGGAAGGCGAGCTCGTGGATTTCCTCGGCCTTGGTCTGGATGCCGTGCACACCGATGCCCGAGATCCGGCTCAGCATGCCGGGGAAATACTCGGCGCACATGGCGCGCGACAGGCCCACGGCCTCGAAGTTGAGACCGCCGCGATAGGACGAGATCACCGAGATGCCCATCTTGGCCATGATCTTGAGCAGGCCCTGGTCGATGGCCTCGCGGAAGCGCGCGACGTTCTCGGTCAGCGAGCCGTCGAGCAGGCCGCGGTCGATGCGGTCGGCCAGGCTGTCCTCGGCGAGGTAGGGGTTCACGATGGTCGCGCCGCAGCCCACGAGGACGGCGAAGTAATGCGGGTCGATGCACTCGGCCGAGCGGACGCCCAGCGAGCAGAAGGTGCGCAGGCCCTTCTTGGTCAGCCACGAATGCACCGCCGAGGTGGCGAGGATCATCGGCATCGCGACCTTGTCCTCGGACTGGTGCTGGTCGGTGAGCACAAGGTGCCCGCCGCCCGAACGCACCGCGTCCTCGGCCTCGTTGCGGATGCGCGCCAGCGCCTCGCGTAGCGCGCCTTCGCCGCCATCGACGGGGAAGGTACAGTCGATCTCGATCATGCCGGCGTTGAAGTGCCCCTTCAGCGCCTCGAACTGGGCGTTGCCGACAAACGGGCTCTCGAGCACGAGGATCTCGGTCTGCGAGGAGGATTCATCGAGCACGTTCTTGAGGTTGCCGAAGCGCGTCTTGAGGCTCATGACGCGGAATTCGCGCAGAGAGTCGATCGGCGGGTTGGTGACCTGGCTGAAGTTCTGGCGGAAGAAGTGGCTCAGGGGGCGGTACTTCTTGGACAGCACCGCAGAGGGCGTGTCGTCGCCCATCGAGGCCAGCGCCTCCTTGCCGTCCTCGGCCATCGGCGCGAGGATCTGCTCGAGCTCCTCGATCGAGTAGCCCGCCGCGATCTGGCGCTTGCGCAGCTCGGCACCGCTGAAGACCGGCTTCTCGGTGACGCCGGCCAGCGCCTCGTCGAGATCGGTGATCTTGCCGACCCACTCGCCGAACGGCTGCGAGGCCGCCAGACGGTCCTTGATCTGGGTGTCGTGGTAGAGCTTGCCCTCTTCCATGTCGACGGCGATGAGCTGGCCCGGGCCAAGCGCGCCCTTCTCGCGGACGGTGCCCTCGTCGACGGGCACCATGCCCGCCTCGGAGCCCGCGATCAGCAGGTCGTCGCCGGTCACCACATAGCGCATCGGGCGCAGGCCGTTGCGGTCGAGACCGCCGCAGACCCAGCGGCCATCGGTCATCGCCAGCGCGGCGGGGCCGTCCCACGGCTCCATCACCGAGTTGACGTAGGAATACATGTCGCGCCACGCCTGCGGCAGCTCGACCGCCTGCTTGGACCACGATTCCGGGATCAGCATGGTCTTGGCCATCGGCGCGTTGCGCCCGGCGCGGACCAGCACCTCGAACACCGCGTCGAGGGCGGCGGAGTCGGACGCGCCGCTGGCGATGATCGGCTTGATGTCCTCGGCCATGTCACCAAAGGTCGACGAGGCCATGCGGATCTCGTGGCTCTTCATCCAGTTGGTGTTGCCCTTCAGCGTGTTGATCTCGCCGTTATGGGCGAGCATGCGGAAGGGCTGGGCCAGCCACCATTGCGGGAAGGTGTTGGTGGAATAGCGCTGGTGGTAGATCGCGAAGGCGGATTCAAAGCGCTCGTCCTGCAGGTCGGGATAGAAATCCGCCACCTGCTCGGCCAGCATCATGCCCTTGTAGATGATCGAGCGGCAGGACAGCGAGGCGATGTAGAGCTCGTTGATGCCGGCGGCGGCGGCGGCCTTCTCGATGCGGCGACGGATGACGTAGAGCTCACGCTCGAAGGTCTCCTCGTCGACGCCCTTGGCGTTCGAGATCAGGATCTGCTCGATCTCCGGACGCGTCGCGTTGGCCTTCTCGCCGAGGCAATCCACGTTCACCGGAACGTGGCGCCAGCCGTAGATGTAGTGGCCCATGCGCAGGACCTCGGTCTCGACGATGGTCCGGCAGGTTTCCTGCGACCCGAAGTTGGTGCGCGGCAGGAAGACCTGGCCCACGGCCATCAGCTCGCCCTTGCGCGGTGCGTGGCCGGTGCGGTCGATCTGGTCGTAGAAGAACGAGACGGGGATCTGCACGTGGATGCCGGCGCCGTCGCCGGTCTTGCCGTCGGCGTCGACGGCGCCGCGGTGCCAGATCGCCTTCAGCGCGGTGATGCCTGCCTCGACAACCTTGCGCGACGGCTTGCCGTCGATGGACACCACGAGGCCCACGCCGCAGGACGAATGCTCATGCTCCTCGCGGAACATGGCGTTCTCTTCCATCCATTTGCGCTTGGCTTCCTCGGCGGCGGCCCAGTTCTGGTCGTAAGTGGTCATGGTCAAGCCTCCTTGATCAATGCTGCGGGTGATCGTGGCCGGCACCATCGTGCCCCCCGGTCCCGCCGCCATATCCGCGCAGACGCGCGTAAGTCTCTTTCTGGTCGTCGCTCAGCAGCGGCGTCACCGCGAGATGCGCCGCAAGATGCACCTCGCGCAGCCGCGACAGCGCCCCGGCCGAGCTTTGCAGCAGGGCGGCGAGCATGTCGGGCTCGGCGTGACCGGCGCGGAACATCTTTGTCAGATGCTCTTCGCTGGCGACGTATTCGGCGCCGGCACTCATCGCCGCACGCTTCATCTCGTCAAAGATCGCCTGCACCGAGGCGGTCTGTTCGTCTGTCAGTTCCAGCTGCGCGGCCAGCTCCAGCACGTGGGCCGGACCGGGATAGCCGTTGAGCTCGGCGGGCTTGGCCAGCCCCCAGCCCTCGCCCGCGAGGATCGCCGCGATGTCGTCCTCGCTCAGCGAGGCGATGTCGCGGGTCTCCTGCCCGGCATAGGGCTGGATCTCGGCGGCGGCGGGCGCGGCCAGCAGCGCGACAAACGCCAGGGGGGGCAGGGCGCGGATCATGCGCCGTCCACCTGCACGCCGTACTTGGTCAGCGTCTCGGCGCGGGTCATCCGCGCATGGTCGCCCTGCAGCGCCCAGCAGTCGGGCTTCTGGTCGGCGAAGATCTCGCGCTCGAGCACCAGCCCGTCGGCATCGTCGAGCAGGCCGATGGTGATCTCGTAATCGCCGGCGCCGTCGACGCCCTTGTCGTAGCGATACCAGAGCACCGAGCCGCAGCTGCCGCAGAATTCACGGCTGGCCCAGTCGGAGGAACGGAAGGCGCGGATGCTCGACGCGTCCTCGATCGCCATGTCGGCGACCGGCACGGTGACGGCGAACAGCGCCGAGCCCGCCCAGCGGCGGCACTGCTCGCAATGGCACACGCCGAAGCCGCCCATCGACTTCGCCGTGAAGCGCACCGCGCCGCACATGCATCCGCCTGTCCGTCCGGTCATCACCTTGTCCTCTGGCATGGCGCATCGGTCCATCCGACGCGCCGGCTTGCGGGGCGCGCCACGACGGCGCGCGCCCGGGATCACTCTGCCGCGACGGCGGCGGTCTTGTTGAAGTCCTGCAGCACGTGCTCGGCGCAATCGCGGCCGTCGCGGATCGCCCAGACCACGAGGCTGGCGCCGCGCACGATGTCGCCCACGGCATAGACGCCGGGCAGGGCGGTGCGACCGGAGGTGAACTCGGCCTTGATGGTGCCCCAGCGGGTCACTTCCAGCTCGGGCGCGCCCCACAGCGTCGGCAGCTCTTCGGGCTCGAAGCCAAGCGCCTTGATCACCAGATCGGCGGGCTCTTCATAGTCGGAGCCTTCGATCAGCTCGGGCGACTGGCGGCCCGAGGCGTCGGGCAGGCCGAGGCGCATCTTCTGCACCAGCACGCCGGTCACCGGATCGCCCATGAAGCCTTTGGGTGCGGTCAGCCACTCGAACTGCACGCCTTCTTCCTCGGCGTTCTGGGTCTCGCGCTGCGAGCCGGGCATGTTGGCGCGGTCGCGGCGATAGAGACACTTCACGCTCTCGGCGCCCTGGCGGATCGCGGTGCGGACGCAGTCCATCGCGGTGTCGCCGCCGCCGATCACAACGACCTTCTTGCCCTTGGCGTTGAGCTCGCCGCTCTCGTATTCCGGCACGCTGTCGCCGAAGTTGGCGGTACGGTTCGAGGCGGTGAGATAATCGATCGCCTTGACGATGCCCTTGGCGCCGGCGCCGGGGCCGCGCAGGTCGCGCGACTTGTAGACGCCGGTGGCGATGATTACCGCGTCATGCTGCTCGCGGATGTCCTCGAAGGACATGTCTTCGCCCACGGTGCAGTTCATCACGAAGCGGACGCCGCCGTCCTCGAGCTGCTTCATGCGGCGCATGACGATTTCCTTCTCGAGCTTGAAGCCCGGGATGCCGTAGGTCAGCAGGCCGCCGCCACGGTCGTAGCGGTCATAGACCGTCACCTGCACACCGGCGCGGCGCAGCATGTCGGCGGCGGCGAGGCCGCCGGGGCCGGCACCGATGATGCCGACGCTTTCCTTGCGCTCCTGCGCCGGGGCGGCGGGCTTGACCCAGCCGTTCTCCCACGCGGTGTCGGTGATGTATTTCTCGACCGAGCCGATGGTGACGGTGCCGTGGCCCGACTGCTCGATGACGCAATTGCCTTCGCAGAGACGGTCCTGCGGGCAGATGCGGCCGCAGATCTCGGGGAAGGTGTTGGTCGCCTGGCTGACCTCGTAGGCCTCCTCGAGGCGGCCGGTCGCGGTCAGGCGCAGCCAGTCGGGGATGTTGTTGTGCAGCGGGCAGTGCGACTGGCAATAGGGCACGCCACATTGCGAGCAGCGGCTCGCCTGTTCCGTCGCTTTCGCGTCGGCAAATTCTGCATAGATCTCGTCGAAGTCCTTGTTCCGGACATCTGCCTCGCGTTTCTCGGGCATGTCCCGCTCGATCTTCACGAATTTGAGCATCGGCTGCTTCGCCATGTTCCTGGGTCTCCGAACAAGTCCTTGGGTCGGGCTTCAATACTGAAAGCTGAAATGAAAGAAAAGTCAGAAAGACTGACCTATATTCGCTTTATTTTGCGAACGCGACTCGGCACACAGCATTCTTGGATGAAAACTGAGTAACAAACCGGACCTAATTGCCGCTTTTCCCCTTGAAACAAGGGCGTTATAGAAACGGTGTGAGGCTAGCCGGAGGTTAACGCCCATGCCAATGCTGCAGCTCATCCTGCTGGCCCTGATACAGGGCATTACCGAGTTTCTGCCCATTTCCTCCTCAGGTCACCTGATTCTTCTGCCGAATCTCACCGGTATGGCCGACCAGGGGCAGGCGATCGACGTCGCCGTGCATGTCGGCACGCTGGCCGCCGTGGTGCTGTATTTCTGGCGCGACGTGCGCGTCGCGGCGCTTGGCACCGTCGACCTGATCCGCGGTCAGCGCCAGACTCCGGGGGCGCGGCTGGCCTTCGGGCTGATCATCGCCACCATCCCGGTGATCATCGCGGGGCTCCTGATGAAGATCACCGGGCTCGACGAGGCGCTGCGCTCGGTCGCCGTCATCGGCTGGACGATGCTGGGCTTCGGCCTCGTGCTTTACTGGGCCGACCAGCGCGGGCCGGTGCACAAGGAAGAGCAGGACTGGGGTGCCATGGATGCGCTGAAGATGGGCCTCTGGCAGGTGGTGGCGCTGATCCCGGGAACCTCGCGGTCAGGCATCTGCATCACCGGCGGGCGCTTCATGGGCTACAACCGCCACGACGCCGCCAAGATCTCGATGCTGATGTCGATCCCGACCATCCTCGCCTCCGGTGCGCTGCTTGGGGTCGAGGTCGCCTCCGAGGCCGACGCGCAGGTCGCCATCGACGGTCTGATCGGCGCGGTCTTTGCTTTTGGCGCGGCGCTGGCGGCGTTGACGCTGATGATGCGCCTGCTGCACTCGGTGAGCTTCACGCCCTACGTGATCTACCGCGTCATCCTTGGCGCGGGGCTGCTGATCTACGCCTATTCCTGAACCGGCCCGGCCCGGGAAAGAAGGTGGCCCCGGAGTTTGGGGGACTCCGGGGCCGGTAGATGCGCCGACTCGCGGTCGGTAATTGACCGCTGGGGACAGGGTTGCCGACGCATTCGCGCGTTTTCAGGCAGCGAGCACACGCTTCAGAATCCTGCTAATTCAAGCGGCTCAGGGTTGGCAATGGTGCTGTGATACCGCGCGCGGAAACCCGCCGTCGTGGAATCGCAGGCGCGCGAATTCCCGCTCAAGTTTTGCCGATCAGGCGCTATACACGGTGATAGGGGCTTCCGGCGAGGATGGAGGCTGCCCGATAAAGTTGCTCTGCGATCATCACGCGCACGAGCATGTGGGGCCAGACCATCTGTCCGAAGGACAGCGCCATGTCGGCTTCTGCACGCAGCGACGGGTCGATGCCGTCGGCGCCGCCGATCACGATGGCCAGGTCCTGGGTGCCGGTGTCGCGCCAGCGGCCCAGCGTGTCGGCGAAGTCGGGTGAACTCATCAGCTTGCCGCGTTCGTCGAGGATGCAGAGCCGCGCGCCCGAGGGCAGGGCGCGGCGCAGCAGATCCGCCTCGGCGGCCATACCGCCGCCCTTGCGGTCGTCGACCTCCACCACGCGCACCGGGCCAAGCCCGAGCGCGCGACCGGTGCGGTCGAATCTCTTCAGGTAATCGTCAACAAGCTCGCGTTCGGGGCCGGCCCGAAGGCGCCCGACGACGCAAAGATGTACCCGCATGAGGCCGTGTCAGGCCATGGTCTGCGCGGTCTTGCCCAGCGGCATCCACATCTTTTCAAGCTGGTAGAACTCGCGGACCTCGGGGCGGAAGACGTGGACGATGACATCGCCCGTGTCGACCAGAACCCAGTCGCCGGTGTCCTGACCTTCGATTTTCGGCAGCACGCCAAGATCATGCTTGAGATCCTCGACGAGCTTCTCGGCGATCGAGACAACCTGACGCGAGGACCGGCCCGAGCAGATCACCATGTGATCGCACACGGAGGTCTTGCCGCGCAGGTCGATCTGCACGACGTCTTCCGCCTTGTTGTCATCGAGGCTTTCGAGGATGCGCGCGAGAATCTGCTCGCTCGTGACCTCGGATTGGGGCAGGCCGTTCATCGGTGCCCCCGGCTTTGCGGCACCGGCCGCACTGGCAGTAAGTGACAGGACATTGTCCTCCTTGGTTGCAAGCGCCGAAAGCCACCCCGGCGCCGGGCGTGCCTTTACGATAACATCGGAGTCGCAAAATCTCAATGATCGCAGGGCAGCGCACCGCTTAACGCCGCTGCCGCCGCGCTTCAAGCCCGCATCATGGGCGCGTCACGCGCCCGTCATGCACCCCATGGGATCCACACCGTCTTGACCTCGGTGGCGGCCTCGAGGAAGGCGCGGCCCTCGCCGTCGGCGCCCATCCAGTCGCGGTCCTGGGCGTAATTCACCCAAGTGCGCTTGA
Source organism: Salipiger sp. (assembly GCF_059781815.1). Classification (NCBI taxonomy): domain Bacteria; kingdom Pseudomonadati; phylum Pseudomonadota; class Alphaproteobacteria; order Rhodobacterales; family Roseobacteraceae; genus Salipiger; species Salipiger sp. The sequence continues at coordinate 22,069 of NZ_JBYNAH010000005.1, forward strand.
GGTTGCCGGCCGCGCCGCGCTCGATCTCTGCCGAGAGATCGCTGCCCGAGAAGCTCCAGACCGCTTCGATATCCATGTGGCTTGCCATGGTGGGCGCCAGCTCCGCATGGCTGCCGGTGAGGATGTTGACCACGCCGCCGGGCACATCGGAGGTCTCGAGCACCTGGTAGAATTCCGTGGCGGCGAGCGGGAAGGGCTCGGAGGCCACGAGAATCGCCCGGTTGCCCATCGCGATGGCCGGGGCCATCAGCGAGACGAGCCCGAGCAGCGGGAAAGCGTCGGGGCAGAAGCCGCCAATCACGCCGCAGGGCGCGCGCATGGCCAGCGCCGCGCCGCGCAACGGCACGTTGGCGATGCGGCCGTCGAACTTGTCGGCCCAGGCGGCATAGGTGAAGAGCCGCTCGACGGATTTTTCGACCTCTTTCGCGCCGGTGCGGGCGCCGGTCATGCGGTCGATGGTGGCGGCAAACTCCTCGGCGCGGGCCGAGAGGTTCTCGCCGATATAGTAGATCACCTGCGCGCGATTGTGGGCGCTGGCCGAAGACCAGGCGGAGGCCCCGCGCGCCGCCTCGACAGCGTTGCGGATGTCCTTGCGGTTGGCGAGCGGCGCCTGCCCGATGAGCTTGCCGCGCCGGTCGTTGACGGCGCGGGCATAGCCGCCATCGGGGCGCGCCTGCTTGCCGCCGATATAGAGCTTGGCGGTGCGGTCGACCGGCTGCGGCTCGGCCTCGTCGCCGTGGAACGGCGCGATGGGCTTGAGCGGTTTGGGTTTGCGGCTCTCGCGGGTGTAGGCCTGCAGCCCCTCCGGGCCGCCCTCGCGGCCAAAGCCGCTCTCGCGCAGCCCGCCGAAGGGGGCGGCGGCGTCAAACATGTTGGAGCCGTTGACCCAGACCACGCCGGCGGCGAGCTTGGGGGCGATGTCGAGCGCGGTGTTGATGTTCTCGGACCAGACGCTGGCGGCGAGGCCGTAGCGCGTGTTGTCGGCCATCTGCACCGCCTCGGAGGGGGTGCGGAAGGTGGCCGAGACCAGCACCGGGCCGAAGATCTCATCCTGCATCAGTCTTGAGGCCGGCGACAGGCCGGAGATCAGCGTCGGCGGGTAGTAGCAGCCCTCGGGGCAGGCGCCCGGCTGGAATATCTCGCCGTCGCTGTCGCTCACCATCGCGGCGATGCGGTCGCGCTGGACGGGGTCGACGATGGCGCCCACGTCGATGCATTTGTCGAGCGGGTTGCCGATGCGCAGCTTCTCCATCCGCGCCTTGAGCTTGGCGTGGAAGCGCTCGGCGATGCCCTCCTGCACCAGCAGGCGCGAGCCGGCGCAGCAGACCTGCCCGCCGTTGAACCAGATGGCGTCCACCAGCCCCTCGACGGCGCTGTCGAGATCGGCGTCCTCGAAGACGATGTAGGGCGACTTGCCGCCGAGCTCGAGGGTCAGCGCCTTACCGCTGCCGGCGGTGGCTTCGCGGATCTTGCGGCCCACTTCGGTGGAGCCGGTGAAGGCGATCTTGTCGACCTCGGAGGCCGTGATCATCTCGCCCACGGCACCGTCACCGGTGACGATGTTGACGACCCCCTTGGGCAGGCCGGCCTGACGGCAGATATCGGCGAAGAGCAGCGCGGTGAGCGAGGTCCATTCGGCGGGTTTCAGCACCACGGTGTTGCCCATGGCGAGCGCCGGCGCGACCTTCCACGCCAGCATCAGCAGCGGGAAGTTCCAAGGGATGATCTGGCCGCAGACGCCGAGCGCCTCGCGCCCCGGCATCTCGCTCTCCATCAGCTGGGCGTGGCCGGCGTGGTGATAGAAGTGGCGGGCGACGAGGGGGATGTCGATGTCGCGGCTCTCGCGGATCGGCTTGCCGTTGTCGAGCGTCTCGAGCACCGCGAAGAGCCGCGCGTGCTTCTGCACCAGCCGGGCGATGGCATAGAGGTGACGGGCGCGACCCGGGCCGCCGAGCCGCTCCCACTTGCCCTGCGCCGCGCGGGCGGCAGAGACGGCGGCGTCGACATCGGCCTGTGTGGCCTGCGTCAGGCTCGCCAGAACCTCGCCGGTGGCCGGGTTGCGGCTCTCGAACGTGTCACCGGGGGCGGTGAAGGCGCCGTCGATGAAATGGCCGAAGCGATCGCCCTGATCGACGAGCCAGGTGAGGGCCTCGGCGGCGCTTTCGGGGGCGGGACCGTATTCCATGCTCTCGAAGATCTCTTTCACGCTCATGCCGGGGCTCCTTCCTCTAAGGGATGTGGCCAGTGTTAGACCGTGTCAGCCGCGCGAGGGAAAGGAAAATCCCGCTCCCCGCGCGGCGCGCCGTGGCGTCACTCAGCCGCCCCCCAGAAGGTCGCGCAGGACCTGCTGGATGAAGTTGTCGCGCTGGCGGCGTTCCTTGGTCGGCGCCTGCTGTTGCTGCTGCTGGCGCTGCTGTTCCTCGACCACCTGCGGCGAGGGGCCTTGGGGGGCGATGGCGGGCAGCGGCTTGATCGGCAGGCCATCATTCACCCGCACCATGGTCTCGCGCCAGATGTCGGCCGGAAGGCCGCCGCCGGTGACGCCGCTGAGCGGGGAGTTGTCATCGTTGCCCATCCAGACGCCGACCACGTAATCGGCGGTGAAGCCGATGAACCACGCGTCGCGGGCATCGTTCGAGGTGCCGGTCTTTCCCGCCGCGGGGCGGCCATCCGGCAGCAGCGCACGGCGGCCGGTGCCCTCGGTGATGACCTTCTCCATCATCCAGGTCAGCTGGCCCGCGGCCTCGGGCTGGATCACCCGCTCGCGGATGCCGCCGCCGGTGCCCATGAGCACCTCGTCATCGCCCTTGAGCCGCAGCTCCTTGAGGCCGTAGGGCACCACCGCCGAGCCGCCGTTGAGAAAGCCGGAATAGGCGCCGGTCATCTCGAGCAGCGAGGCCTCGGAGGTGCCGAGCGCCATGGCGGGGGTGTCGTTGAGCTCGGACTTGATGCCGAACTCGCTGGCCACCTTGTGCACCAGATCGCGGCCCACGCTCTCAGAGATCTTGATCGCCGGGATGTTGAGCGACTGCTTCAGCGCATCCGTGAGCGTGACCGGGCCCTTGTAGTTGCGGCTGTAGTTCTCGGGGCACCACTGGCCCGAGCCGGGGATGTTCATGCAGAACGGCTCGTCGACCACGGTGTCATAGGGCGAATAGCCCAGTTCCAGCGCGGTGGCGTAGATGAACGGCTTGAACGAGGAGCCGGTCTGGCGCTTGGCCTGGGTGGCGCGGTTGAACACGCCCGAGACGCCGGTCTTCTTGCCGCCGACCATGGCGCGCACCGCGCCATCCGCCGACATCACCACGATCGCCGCCTGCACCACCGAGCCGGGCTTGGTGACCTTCTCGCGGTAGACGGTGTTCATCGCCTCTTCGGCGGCGCGCTGCAGCTTGGGATCGAGCGTGGTCGAGATCACCACGTCCTCGGTGGTGTCGCGGGTGAAGAACTCCGGCCCGGTCGACATCACCCAGTCGGCAAAATAGCCGCCCAGCCGACGCTGTGCCTCTTCCGAGAGCTGCGCGGGGTTGGCCTGCGCGCGCTGGGTCTGCTCGGCGGTGAGAAAGCCTTGCTCGTTCATCAGCCGCAGCACCGTGGCGGCGCGCGCCTGCGAGCGCTCGAGATCGTTGGTCGGCGACAGCGAGGAGGGCGCGGTCAGCAGCCCGGCGAGCATCGCCGATTCCTGCGGGTTCAGCTCGCCCGCGTGCTTGCTGAAATAGCGCTGCGCCGCGGCCTCGGCCCCGTAGGCGCCGCCGCCCATATAGGCGCGGTTCAGGTAGATCGAGAGGATCTCGTTCTTGGTGTACTTGGCCTCCATCGCCATGGCGTAGAGCGCCTCGCGGCCCTTGCGCGCCAGCGTGGTGCGGCGGCAGTCGGAGATGTACTCGCCCTCGTTCTCCCATTCCTTGGCGTCGTAGGGCACGCCGAGGCAGAGCAGCTTGGCGGTCTGCTGGGTGATGGTCGAGCCGCCGTGGCCGGAAAGCGGGCCGCGGCCTTCGGACATGTTGATGCGCACGGCGCTGGCAATGCCGCGCGGGGAGATGCCGAAATGGCGGTAGAAGCGCTTGTCCTCGGTGGCGAGGACGGCGTTCTTGAGATGCGGGCTGACGCTCTCGGCGGTCACGGCGCCGCCGAACTGGTCGCCGCGCCAGGCGAAGATCTGGCCGTTGCGGTCCATCAGGGTGACCGAGCCGCGGGCGCGGCCGTCGAGAAGGTCTTCGACCGGAGGCAGCTGGGCGTAGAAATAGCCCACCCCGATGGCCAGAAGCAGCGCCACCACCGCGGTGATGCGCCATGTGATCTTCCAGATCAGGCCAAAAACCCAGCGGAAGATGCCGAGGAAGAACGCAACGATCGGGTTGCGCTTGCGCGCGGGCGCGCGCCGCGTCGCCTTGCGGGCGGCTTTCTTCGGCTTGGTTTTCTTGGGCTTCTGGCTGGTCTTGTCATAGCGGCGCTCTGCCACCAGCCGACCCTTGCCCCGGCCTGAATCACTCATGTCGTCTTGCCTGGCATGCTGCTCTTTTGCGGCAGGATAACGGCTTTGATGCGTGATGTAGACCGCGAAACCGCCCGATTAATGACTTTTTGATGTGCATTAAAAATATGCAAACGGTCAATTTCAGCACTCTTTTTGTGCGTCGATGGGGTGTCGAACGAGCGTTGCAAGGGGCTTTTCTTTCCATACCGGGCATCGGGCGGCTTTCTGCCCATGCATACCGCAGGCAGCCGTCTGCAAAACTGAAAGGGACCAAGGTGAAACTGATCATTGCGACGATCAAGCCGTTCAAGCTCGAGGAGGTGCGCGAGGCGCTCACCGGTATCGGCGTGCGCGGCATGATGGTGACGGAAATCAAGGGCTTCGGCTCGCAATCCGGCCACACCGAAATCTACCGCGGCGCAGAATATGCTGTGAACTTCGTGCCGAAGATCAAGCTGGAGATCGTGGTTGCTGCCTCCATGGCCGACCAGGTTGTCGAAACGATCACCAAGACGGCGCAGACCGGCAAGATCGGCGACGGCAAGATCTTCGTGCTGGACGTGGCGCAGGCGGTGCGGGTCCGTACCGGCGAAACCGACGCGGACGCGATCTGATCGCGGTTCGATCGCAAGATTACAAGGGACAACGGAACATGAAACTTCTCAAGACTCTCGCCCCGGCTGCCGCGCTGATCGCGCTGCCCACCCTGGGCCTGGCACAGGACGAGGGCCCCGCTCCGGGCGTCAACGCCTCGACCGACACCGTCTTCATCTTCAACTCGCTGCTCTTCCTCATCGGTGGTTTCCTGGTGATGTGGATGGCCGCAGGCTTCGCCATGCTGGAAGCCGGCCTGGTCCGCTCCAAGAACGTTGCCATGCAGTGCATGAAGAACGTCGCGCTGTTCTCGCTCGCCGCGATCTTCTACTACCTGATCGGCTACAACCTGATGTACCCGCTCGGCACCTGGGCCTCCGAAGGCATCATCTCCGGCGTCTGGGGCCCCGCGGTTCTTGAAGTCGTGGGTGTGACCGCAGAAGGCGCGGATGATTACTCCTACGCCTCGACCGGCTCGGACTTCTTCTTCCAGCTGATGTTCTGCGCCACCACCGCGTCGATCGTTTCGGGCACCCTGGCCGAGCGCATCAAGCTGTGGCCGTTCCTGATCTTCGTGATCGTCCTGACCTCGATCATCTACCCGCTGCAGGCCTCCTGGAAGTGGGGCGGCGGTTTCCTCGACGCAGCAGGCTTCCTCGACTTCGCCGGCTCGACCGTTGTGCACTCCGTGGGTGGCTGGGCCGCTCTGACCGGTGCCATCATCCTCGGCCCGCGTATCGGCAAGTTCAAGGACGGCGCCGTGATCCCGATCCCGGGCTCCAACCTGACCCTCGCCACCCTCGGCACGTTCATCCTGTGGCTCGGCTGGTTCGGCTTCAACGGCGCATCGCAGCTGGCAATGGGCACCGTGGGTGACGTCGCAGACGTGTCGCGTATCTTCGCCAACACCAACACCGCTGCTGCCGGTGGCGCCGTCGCTGCGCTGATCGTCAGCCAGGTGATGTTCAAGAAGCCCGACCTCACCATGGTCCTGAACGGCGCCCTCGCAGGCCTCGTCTCGATCACCGCAGAGCCGCTGACCCCGTCGCTGGGCGCAGCCACCATCATCGGTGCCATCGGCGGTATCATCGTGGTCTTCGCCATCCCGGCGATCGACAAGATGAAGATCGACGACGTCGTCGGCGCGATCCCGGTCCACCTGATCTGCGGCATCTGGGGCACCATCGCCGTGGTCTTCACCAACGGTGACGCCTCGCTCGGCACGCAGCTCTACGGCATCGTCGTGGTCGGCATCTTCACCGTCGTCACCTCCGCGGTCGTGTGGTTCATCCTCAAGCTGGTCATGGGCATCCGTGTCTCGGAAGAGGAAGAAGTTGCGGGCCTCGACATGGGCGAGCTGGGCATGGAGGCCTACCCGGAATTCTCCAAAGGCTGATCTCCTCCTTCCTATCAGCCTTTCGTGACCAACTGCCCGGGCGTTCGCGCCCGGGTTTTTTGTTGCCTGGCGGGCTCGGTGCTGCCGGGCGGAGATGGCAGCCGTTCCGGGCTCTGTGCGCGGCACCGGGGCCTGCCGAAATCAGGGCAGTGGCAGCGCGCAGGGCGCGCCGGGCAGGCGCTGGGGTCCGGGCCTGTGCACCCGCACCCCAGCGCGTCTCTGGTGCGCCACAAGGGGGCGCAGCATTTGTCCGGTCATCAAAGAGCGGCACGCATGGCCCGGCCATGCGCATCCCGAGGGCGCGGCGGGCATGTCTCGAAAGTGGCTGCGGTGTTGCTCAGCGCAGCAGCCGGGCGATGCCCACCTGCAGCCCGCCGGCGCTGGCGAAGCTGACGCAGAGCAGGGCCGACCAGCGCAGCACTCCGTCCCAGCCGATCCGTGTCGGATCCACGAAGAAATACGGGTAGGCGCCATCCAACTGCCCGCGCAGCAGCGCGTAGCCCACATAGACCAGCGGCCAGAGCAGCCAGGTCGCGGCGCTCGCCAGCGACAGACCGTGTTTCGGGGCGCAGCAGAGCCAGAATGCCACCGTCAGAGCCGGCGTCGCCATGTGAACAAGGCGGTCGGCCACCGCGTCGAGCCCGCTCACCTCCTTGGCCAGCAGCGCATAATAGACCACGCCGACGATGGCGATCCAGAGCGTCAGCCCGCCCATCCAGAGCGGGCCGGGCATCCGCCCGCTCAGCGCCATTGACGTGAAGCTCACGGCGACCAGCGCGTTGGTGAGAATGGTGAAGTAGCGCGCAAGGCTCCAGGCCGCGTCCAGCGCATCCGCACCGGGATGGTCGATGCCGTAGGTGACGAATTGCAGCACCAGCCCGGCGACAGAGACCAGGGCGATCAGCGTTGCGAAGAGGCGGGCGCGGAGGGTCATGGGTCCATGATGTGACGCAACTTGCCGATCCCGGCAAGGCGAAGGATAGTCGCCGCCATGGACTGGCGCGACACCGGCATACTTCTCTCGGCCCGCAGGCATGGCGAGACCTCGGCGATTCTCGAGGTCTTCACCGCCGAGCATGGCCGCCACATGGGCGTGCTGCGCGGCGGCACCTCGCGCAAGATCGCGCCCTCGCTGCAGCCCGGGGCGCAGCTTGACCTGACCTGGCGGGCCCGGCTCGAGGATCACATGGGCGCCTGGACCGTCGAGCCGCAGCGCTCGCGTGCCGCCAGCGCCATGTCGGACCGGCTGTCGCTGGCCGGGCTCAACGCGGTGGTCGCGCTGCTGTCCTTCTGCCTGCCCGAGCGCGAGGCGCACCCGGCGCTCTATGCCCGCACCGAAAGCCTGCTCGACCTGCTGGCAGAGCGCGATCTCTGGCCGCTGGCCTATATGCGCTGGGAAATGGCGCTGCTCGACGAGATGGGCTTTGGCCTCGATCTCTCGGCCTGCGCGGTGACCGGCACCAACGAGCCGCTCGACTATGTCTCGCCGCGCACCGGGCGCGCGGTCTCGGCCTTCGGGGCGGGCGACTGGGTGGCGCGGCTGCTGCCGCTGCCGCCGGTGATGCTGGGCCGCGGCACCGCGCCCGACGCCGAGATCATGGATGCGCTGCGCACCACCGGTCACTTCCTCGAGAACCGTCTCGCCCCGGCGCTGGGCGACCGGCCGCTGCCCGCGGCGCGCGGGCTGTTCATCGACCGGCTGGCGAGACAGTCCGGCTGAACTGTCGCGTGCGGGTTCTCTTTCCTCGCCCGGAAAAGAGCGCTACGTAAGGTCCATGCGCTGGACCCTGCCCAATACCCTCACCGCCCTCCGCCTGCTCGCCGCGCCCGGCGTGGCGGTGATGTTTCTGTATTTCTCGCGCCCGCTGGCGGACTGGTTCGCGCTGCTGCTGTTCATCAGCGCCGCCGTGACCGACTGGTTCGACGGCTATATCGCGCGGGCATGGAGCCTTGAGTCGAAGCTTGGCGCGATGCTCGACCCGATTGCCGACAAGGCGATGGTGGTGATCGCGCTGATGGTGATCGTGGGCTATTCCTCGATGTCGCCTTGGCTGGTGCTTCCGGCGACCTTCATCCTCTTCCGCGAGGTCTTTGTCAGCGGGCTGCGCGAGTTCCTCGGCGACACGGCCGGCACGCTCAAGGTCACCAAGCTGGCCAAGTGGAAGACCACCTTCCAGATGGTCGCCATCGCGGTGCTCTTTGCGCAGGGCGTGTTCGAGCATTACCTCGCGGTCAGCATCGAGGGCGTGGCGCCGGATCAGGTCAGCGCCATTCTCAATCGCGAGGCGCCGGACGTGCACGGGCTGGTCTGGAAGGAGCAGGGCATGCTCTGGGCGGGTTATCTCGGGCTCACGCTGCTCTGGATCGCCGCCACGCTGACGCTGATCACCGGCTGGGATTACTTCGTGAAGGCCTGGCCCCATCTGAAGGACGACAGATGATCGACGTGCTGTATTTCGCTTGGGTGCGCGAGCGCATCGGCCTGCCCAAGGAAAAGGTCGAGACCTCCGCCGCCACTGTGGCGGCTCTGGTCGAGGAGCTGAAGGCGCGCGAAGAGCGCTACGAGGCGGCCTTTGCCGATCTTTCGGCGCTGCGCGTGGCGGTCGATCAGGAACTCACCGATTTCGACGCCCCGCTGGCCGGCGCCCGCGAAGTGGCGTTCTTCCCGCCGATGACCGGCGGCTGAGGAGGGCGGGGCGATGTCGGATCAGTCCGGACTTCGGGTCGTGGTGCAGGAGGCGCCGTTCGATTTCGGCGCCGAGGCCGAGCGCTTCGCCGCCGGGCGCACGGATCTTGGTGCCGTGGTGACCTTCACAGGCGTAGTCCGCGACGTGGCGGGCGGCCTCGAGGGCATGGAGATCGAGCACTATCCCGGCATGACCGAGAAGGCGCTGACCAAGATCGCCAGCGAGGCGCAGGCGCGCTGGTCACTGGGCGAGGTGCTGGTGATCCACCGCTACGGCAAGATGGCGGCGGGCGAGCGCATCATGATGGTCGCCACCGCCTCGGCGCATCGGCAGCATGCCTTCGAGGCGGCGGAATACCTGATGGACTACCTCAAATCCCGCGCGCCTTTCTGGAAGAAGGAAAGCGCCGGCGGCGACCAATCCTGGGTCGCGGCCAAGGACGAGGACGAGGCGGCGCTCGACCGCTGGTAAACGGCCGCTGCGACCTTCGTGGGGGCGGCCGCGACGCGGCTTGCGTCGGAGGTCCGCCCGGTCATATCATCTGACCAATTCCAGCAAGATCGGACCATCCCATGCCCTTCCGCCCCGTGCATTCGGAAAAGCTCGCCGCCGCGGTGGTGCGTCAGATCGAGGAGCTGATCCTCCGCGGCATCCTGCGCCCGGGAGAGCGGCTTCCGGCGGAGCGCGAGCTATCGGAGCGGCTCGGCGTGTCGCGTCCGTCGCTGCGCGAGGCGGTCTCGGACCTTCAGGCGCGCGGCCTGCTGACCTCGCGCGCGGGGGCGGGGATCTTCGTCACCGAAGCGCTTGGCTCGGCCTTCTCCGACACGCTGGTGCAGCTCTTTGCCCGCCATGACGAGGCGGTGTTCGATTATCTGAGCTTTCGCCGTGACATGGAGGGGCTTGCTGCCGAGCGCGCCGCGATCCACGGCACCGAAACCGATCTCAAGGTCATCGACGAGCTTTACGCGCAGATGGAGGCCGCGCACGGCAAGCGCAACCCGGCCGACGAGGCGCGGCTCGACGCCGATTTCCACCTCGCGATCATCGAGGCGGGGCATAACGTCATCATGCTGCACATGATGCGGTCGATGTACCAGCTGCTGCGCGAGGGCGTGTTCTACAACCGCTCCGTGATGTTCAAGCAGCGCACCACCCGCGAGGCGCTGCTCGACCAGCACCGCGCCATCAACACCGCGCTTCAGGCGGGTGATGCCGAGGCCGCCCGGGCCGCGGTCGAAGCGCATCTGAGCTATGTCGAGGCGGCGCTGGCCGCCGACCGGCAGGCCGAGCGCGACGAGGACATCGCCCGTCAGCGCTTTGAGCGCGTCCGCAAGAAGGGCTGAGCCCCGGGCTCGGAGGGTGCTGCCACGAAAGCGCGGTTCTAGCGGGCGACCACCACGGGCCGGCCCTTGTGGTGCAAGAGTTCGAACGGCGTGTCGAAGACGTCGCGCAGGGTGGCTTCGGTGAGAAGGGCGTGGCTCGCGTCCTGCGCCACGATGCGCCCGTCCTTCATCGCCACGATGTGATCCGCCCAGCCGGCGGCGGCGTTGATGTCGTGCAGCACGATGACGATGCTGCGCTTGCCGTCACGTGACAGCCCGTGCAACCGTGCCATCAGGTCTCGGGCGTGGCGCGGGTCGAGCGCGTTCAGCGGCTCGTCCAGCAGCATCCAAGGCGTGTCCTGCGCATAGGTCATGGCGATGAAGGCGCGCTGGCGCTGGCCGCCCGACAGCGTGTCGATGGTGCGGTCGGACAGATCGGTCAGCGCAAAGGCTGTCAGCGCGCGGTCCACTGCCTCCTCGTCGGCGCGGCAGGGCCGGCCCTGATGGTGCGGCCAGCGCCCGAACCCCACCAGCTCGCGCACCCGAAGGCGGCTCACCAGCGCCGGCGACTGCTGCAGCAGCGCCACCGTCCTGGCCCGCTGCCGGTGCGGCACCGAGAACGGGTCGATGTCGTCGATCCGCACGCTACCCGCAGAGGGCGTCTCGAGCCCCGAGATGCAGTGCAGCAGGGTCGACTTGCCGGCGCCGTTGGGGCCGATCAGGGCGGTGATGCCGCCGCGCTCGATCCGGGTCGAGATGTCGTGCAGGATCGGGGTCGGTCCGGCGTGGTAGCTCAGCGAGGAAATCTCGATCATCAACGTCTCCGTTTCAGCACGAGGAAGAGGAACACCAGCCCGCCGAAGAACTCGACGATCACCGCCAGCGCCGACTGGCTGCCGAGCAGGCGTTCGAAGACGAACTGGCCGGCGACGAGGATCAGCGCGCCGAGGATGGCGGCGGCGGGCAGCAGAACGGCATGGCGGTGGCTGCCGGTGAGCTGACGGGCAAGGCTCGCGGTGAGCAGCCCGAGGAATGTGATCGGGCCAACCAGCGCGGTCGAGACCGAGACCATCGCCGCCATCAGCAGGAGCGCGGTCATCACCACGCGATCGTGGTTGAGCCCGAGCCCACGCGCGGTGTCGCGCCCGAGCCCTGCCACGTCGAGTGCCGGGGCCATGCGCAGGGCGATGGCCATCGCAGCGAGCAGCACCACGGCGGCAAAGGCCAGCTGCTGCGGATCGACCCGGCCGAAGCTCGCGAACATCGCCTGTTGCACGACGGCGAAATCCGACGGGTCCATCAGCCGTTGCACCATGCTGGCAAGGCCGCGCAGCAGCACGCCGAGGATGATGCCGGTCAGGATCATCCGGGTGATGTCGCGTGCATCGCGGCGCAACAGCAGGCCGAAGAGTGCGACCGAGGCCACGCCGAGGGCGGCGACCTCCATCAGGAAGCGCGGGCCGGCGGGGATCGACGCCGCACCGACGCCGCCGAGCAGCAGCACCAGAAGCGTCTGCATCAGCACGAAGAGCGCGTCGAACCCCACGAGGCCGGGCGTCAGCAGCCGATTGCCGGCGACGGTCTGGAACAGCACCGTGGCGGCGCCGGTGGCGGCGCCGACGCAGACCAGCGCGCCAAGCTTGGCGGCGCGCAGCCCGAGGATGAACCCCACGGGCTGGCGCAGCTGCCACGCGAGGAAGGCGCCGCAGAGCAGCAGCAGCGCGAGGCCGAGCCAGAGAACGCGCCGCTCAGCCATGTCGGCGCCCCGGGGCCGCGTGCAGCAGCCAGAGAAAGACGCCCGCGCCGAACACGGCGACGACCGTCGCGGCTGGGATCTCGAACGGGTAGCGGATGGCGCGGCCGATGAGGTCGGCGGCGAGCAGCAGCATGCCGCCTCCCACCGCGATCAGCGGCAGGTTGGCGCGCAGGTTGTCGCCGCGCCAGCGCGCGATCAGGTTCGGCGCCACGAGGCCGACGAAGGGGAACGCGCCCACGGTGACCAGCACCAGCGCGGTGATCACCGAGACCACCACCAGCCCCAGGGCCCGCGTCTGTGAGTAGTCGAGCCCGAGGCTGCGGGCCTGCGCCTCGCCGAGGCCGAGAATGGTGATGCGGTCGGCGATGACATAGAGCAGCCCCGCCAGCGCGGCGATCGCCCAGAGCCATTCGTAGCGCCCGATCATCACCCCCGAGAACTCGCCCAGCCGCCAGGCGCCGAGGAACTGCATGAGGTCGGTGGCCCAGGCGATGTAGACGCCGACGGCGCCGAGGATGCCGCCATAGACCAGCCCGACGATGGGCAGGATCATCGGGTCTTCGCGCGGCAGTCGTGCCGCGAGGGCAAGATAGCCCGCCATGCCGAGCAGCGCGGCAGCGGCTGCGATCAGCATCTTGCCGGCCACCGCCAGCCCCGGGGCGATCAGCGTCACCGCCAGAAGCCCGAGGATCGAGGCCTCGGGCGCGCCGGTCAGCGACGGCTCGACCAGCCGGTTCTGCACCACCTGCTGGACCACCACCCCCGCCAGCGCGAGCCCCGCTCCGGCGAGCAGCGCCGCAGCGGTGCGCGGGATGCGGCTCACCATCAGCAGCCAGCCGGCGTCATCGCCGAACGAGGCCGCTCCGAGCGACAGGCTGGCCACGATCAGCGCGGCCAGCAATGCAAAGGTGAGGGTCCAGAGGCGCACGGCGGATCAGCTCTCGCTGGCCGCGCCGCCAAAGGCCGAGATGATCTCGTCGAGCGTGTGCATCATCGAGGTCGCGCCACCGCCCGAAACATACATCGGCGCGGCGTCGAGATAGACGATCTGGCCCTGCTGCGCGGCCTTGCTGCGGGCGACGAGCGGGTTGTCGAGGGTCGCGGCGGCGGCTTCGCCATCGGCGCCGATGGCGGCGGCGCGGTCGATCACCAGCAGCCAGTCGGGATCGGTCTCGGCGATGAACTCGAACGAGACCGCCTGACCGTGGGTGTCGTCGGACAGACCGGGATGGGCCTCGGGCAGGCCGAGCGCGCCATGCACCCAGCCGAAGCGGCTGTTCACGCCATAGGCCGAGATCTTGCCGCCATTGGTCAGCAGGATCAGCGCATCGCCCTTGCCGTCGATGGCGGCGCGGGCTTCGTCAAGCTTGGCGTCGAGCGCGGCGGTGAGCTCGGAGGCGGCCTCTTCGCGGTCGAAGAGCGCGCCGTAGGCGGCGATGCGGTCGCGCGACTGCTCGACCATGTCGCTGCCCCAGATCGTCATGTCGATGGTCGGGGCGATCTGGCTCAGCGGTTCGCGCTGTGCCGACGAGCGTCCGCCGACCACGATGAGATCCGGCTGCATCACCGCGAGTGCCTCGAAATCCGGCTCGAACAGGGTGCCCACGGTCTCGGCCTTTGCCTGCAGCTCGTCGATCCCGGCGATGTTGAGCGGCCCCGGCATCCCGGCGATGGGCTGGCCGAGCGCCGCGATGGTGTCGATTGCGGCGGGGTCAAAGACCACGACGGTCTCGGGCGCGGCGGGGGCGGAAGCTTCGCCGGCGGCGGTCTCGATGGTGACGGTGTCCGCAGCGGCTGACATGGCGGAGGCGCAGGCAAACAATCCTGCGAGCAGCAGAGGGCGCATGGGGATACTCCCGGTTCAGGGTGATTGCGTGGCGTGGCGTCAGCCGGCTTCGCGGGAATAATTGACTGATAACGGATTGTTCTTCGCGGCTGCAATGCGGTAACTGACATAAACGATCAACTTTTGGAGTGCAGCCATGGCTCTGCAGCAAACCGGCACGTTCCAGACGCCGCATGCCTCGAAATACCTGCAGCAGCTCTGCAAGCATTTCGCCCACAAGGTCGCCGTGATCTTCGATGAGTCGGAGGGGCGCGCCGCCCTGCCGCCGGGTCCGGCGCTGCTCAGCGCCAGTGCCGAGGCGCTGCTGGTCGAGATCAGCGCCCAGAGCGAGGCCGATCTCGCTCAGGCGCGCTTCCTGATCGACGATCACCTCAGGCGCTTCGCCCACCGCGAGGAGTTTTCGGGGATGTGCTGGAGCTGAGCCGGGTCTAGCGCGCTAGCGCCAGCAGGCCGCTGACGTCGAGATGCGTTTCCATGTGTTCGGCCAGCGCGTCGAGCACGGCCTCGACGGTGGCGTCATAGCTGCCGGCGCTTTGCACGTCGAAGCCGCCAAGCCAGGCGGCCCGGAAGCCATCGTCGCGAAACATGCCGTGCAGGTAACTGCCCGCGACGCGCCCGTCGGCGCTGACCGCCCCCTCGGGGCGGCCATCGACATGGGCGAAGGGGCGGGCGCGGTCCGGGCCGTCGCTGCGGCCAATATGGATCTCGTAGCCGTGGAAGTCGTGGCCGGTGGCGGCGTGGGTCGCGCGCGTCTCGGTGAGGCGCTTGTCGCCGGTCATCACCGTGTCGATCTCGAGAAGGCCGAGCCCTTGCGTGGTGCCGGGCGCGCCCTCAATACCCTCTGGGTCCGAGACGCTGCGGCCCAGCATCTGGTAGCCGCCGCAGATCCCCAGCACGCGCCCGCCGCGCCGCACATGGGCCCTGAGATCGACGTCCCAGCCCTGCGCCCGCAGGAAGGCGAGGTCGCCGCGGGTCGATTTGCTGCCGGGCAGGATCACCAGATCGGCGTCGCCCGGGATCGCGCGGCCCGGCCCCAGCATGGTGAGCCGCACGCCCGGCTCCTGCGCCAGCGGGTCGAGATCGTCGAAATTGGCGATGCGCGACAGCGCGAGGCAGACCACGTGCAGCCCCTCGGCGCGGCGCGGGGTGTGGATGTCGAAGGCGTCTTCGGCGGGCAGTTTCCAGGCATCGGCAAACCACGGCAGGGTGCCGAAGCCGCGCCAGCCGGTCTGCGCCTCGATCATCCGGAAGCCATCGTCGAAGAGCCGGATGTCGCCGCGGAAGCGGTTGATCAGAAAGCCTTTCACCATCGCCGCGTCGGCGGGATCGAGCACCGCCTGTGTTCCGACGATCTGCGCGATGACGCCGCCGCGGTCGATGTCACCGGCGAGCACCACCGGCACGCCCGCGGCGCGCGCGAAGCCCATGTTGGCGATGTCGCGCGGGCGGAGATTGATCTCGGCGGGGCTGCCCGCGCCTTCGGCGATCACCAGCTCGTGCCGGGCGCGCAGCCGGGAGAAGCTTTCGAGCACCGCGCCCATCAGGCGGGGTGTCAGCGCGCCGTAATCGCGCGCCTCGGCGGCGCCGAGCCGCTGGCCCTGCACCACCACCTGCGCGCCGGTGTCGGTCTCGGGCTTCAGCAGCACCGGGTTCATGTCACTGGAAAGCGGCAACCCGCAGGCCAGCGCCTGCAGCGCCTGGGCGCGGCCGATCTCGCCGCCATCGGCGGTGACGGCGGCGTTGTTCGACATGTTCTGCGGCTTGAACGGTGCCACGTCGATGCCGCGCCGGCGGGCGGCGCGGCAGAGCCCCGCGACCAGCAGCGACTTGCCCACGTTGGAGCCGGTGCCCTGGATCATCAGCGCGGTCATCGGCGCGGGCTCCGGCTCAGGCGTCGGGCTTGCGGCGGGCGCGGATCAGCGTGTGCTGGCTGACGATCTCGTAGCCCAGCCGCGCCACCAGTTCGGCGCGCAGGCGGTTGATCTCGTCGCTGGTGATCTCGATCACCTCGCCCGTCTCTATATCGACGAGGTGGTCGTGATCGGCGGAGGGCATGACCTCGAACCGCGCCGGCTCGTTCTCGAAGCTGAGGCGCTGGATCAGCCCGGCCTCCTCGAGCGCCGAGAGCGTGCGGTAAACGGTGGCAAAGGAGACCGAGCCGTCGATCTCGCGGGCGCGGGTGAAGACCTCGTCGGCATTGGGATGATCCTGCGCCTGCATCAGGATCGACAGCACGCGCAGACGCTGCTGCGTCACGCGCAGCCCCGCGGCGCGCAGCGCCTCGGCGAAGTCGGTTGTTTCCGCAGTCATGCGACCTGTCCGTTGCCCTGAATGGCCCTCTTGGTATCGCCGCGGCGCGGGGCTTGCAAGAAAAGGCCGGGGAGAGGCGCGGTGATTCGCAGCCTCAGCGGCGCGCGGCGGCGGCGCAAGCAGGGCCGGCGGGGCGCTCTGACACAAAACGGCATGTCGCGAAGCTGCGGCAAAGCGCCGGTTTCGAGCCCGCTGCGCAACCGGCGATTTCCTTGGGCAAACCCGCGTTTCGCATAGGCGACAGCGGTTTCCCGGCGCCGCCGCGCGCTGCCGGCGCGCGCGCCTCTGCGGTCAATTCTCATGCAATTGGCAAAAAGATTCGCTTGCTTTGTCGCTTCGGGAGGCTTAGCTCCGGCGGCGGGACACCCCTCCCCAACGAGGGGCATCTATCTGGAAGGTTAGGCAGATATGGCTACCAAGCACCCGTCCACGCGGCCAGCAAACCCGCGGTTTTCTTCTGGCCCCTGTGCCAAGATCCCCCAGTATTCCCTGGATATGCTCGCCGATGCTCCGCTCGGCCGCTCGCACCGTGCCAAGGTCGGCAAGGACAAGCTGAAAGCGGCCATCGAGGGCACCCGCGAAGTCCTGGGCATCCCCGCTGACTACAAGATCGGCATCGTCCCCGCCTCCGACACCGGCGCCGTCGAAATGGCGATGTGGTCGATGCTCGGCGCCCGCAAGGCCACCATGGTGGCGTGGGAGAGCTTTGGCGCGGGCTGGGTCACCGACGTGGTCAAGCAGCTCAAGATCGAGGCCGAGGTCAAAACCGCCGAGTATGGCGAGATCGTCGACTTTGCCGAGATCGATTTCGACACCGACGTGGTCTTCACCTGGAACGGCACCACCTCCGGCGTGCGCGTCCCCAACGGCGATGCGATCCCCGCCGACCGCGAGGGCCTGACCATCTGCGACGCCACCTCGGCGGCCTTCGCGCAGGATCTGCCCTGGGACAAGCTCGACGTGACCACCTTCTCCTGGCAGAAGGTGATGGGCGGCGAAGCGGCCCACGGCATGCTGATCCTCAGCCCTCGCGCCGTCGAGCGCCTTGAAAGCTACACCCCCGCCTGGCCGCTGCCGAAGATCTTCCGCCTGACCAAGGGCGGCAAGCTGATCGACGGCATCTTCACCGGCGCGACGATCAACACGCCCTCCATGCTGGCGGTCGAGGATTACCTCGTGGCGCTCGAGTGGGCCCGCAAGATCGGTGGCCTGCCGGAGCTGATGAAGCGCGCCGACACCAACGCCAAGGTGCTGTGGGACTTCTGCGACCGCAACGACTGGATCGCGAACCTCGCGGTGGATCCGGCGACGCGCTCGAACACCTCGGTGTGCCTCAAGTTCACCGATGACCGCATCCAGGATGGCGCGGCCTTTGCCAAGGCGGTGGCCAAGAAGCTCGAGGATTACAACGCCGCCTATGATGTCGGCGCCTATCGCGATGCCCCTGCCGGCCTGCGGGTCTGGTGCGGTGCCACCGTCGAGGCGTCGGATGTCGAGGCGCTGACCCTCTGGCTCAAGTGGGCCTTCGAGGACGTGCTCGAAGCGCAGACCGCGACCGCCTGAACCAAATAAAGCAGCCGCTCTTCCGACCCGTGCGGGCCGTCCTCGCGAGGACGCGCCGCAAGGGGCGGAGGAGCTGCACCCAAAGCCCCCCGTTTTTCGAAAAAGGACCAGACCCATGGCTCCCAAAGTTCTCGTTTCCGACAAGCTCTCCGAAACCGCCGTCCAGATCTTCCGCGACCGCGGCATCGACGTCGACTTCATGCCGGATCTCGGCAAGGACAAGGACAAGCTCGCCGAGGTGATCGGCCAGTATGACGGCCTCGCCATCCGCTCGGCCACCAAGGTCACCCCGACGATCCTCGAGCACGCCACCAACCTCAAGGTCGTGGGCCGCGCCGGCATCGGCACCGACAATGTCGACAAGGAAGCCGCGTCCAAGAAGGGCGTGATCGTGATGAACACGCCGTTCGGCAACATGATCACCACCGCCGAGCACGCCATCGCGATGATGTTCGCCGTGGCCCGCCAGATCCCCGCCGCCGACGCCTCGACCCAGGCCGGCAAGTGGGAGAAGTCCAAGTTCATGGGTGTCGAGCTCACCGCCAAGACCCTCGGCGTGATCGGCGCCGGCAACATCGGCGGCATCGTCTGCGACCGCGCCCGCGGCCTGAAGATGAAGGTCGTGGCCTACGATCCCTTCCTGTCGGAAGAGAAGGCCGCGCAGATGCAGGTCGAGAAGGTCGAGCTCGACGAGCTGCTGCGCCGCGCCGACTTCATCACCCTGCACGTGCCGCTGACCGATGGCACCCGCAACATCCTCTCGAAGGAGAACCTCGAGAAGACCAAGAAGGGCGTGCGCATCATCAACTGTGCCCGCGGTGGCCTCGTCGACGAAGCCGCGCTGGCCGAGCTGATCAAGTCGGGCCACGTGGCCGGCGCCGCCTTCGACGTGTTCGCGGAAGAGCCCGCCAAGGAGAACCCGCTCTTCGGTCTGCCGAACGTGGTCTGCACCCCGCACCTCGGCGCCTCGACCACCGAGGCACAGGAGAACGTCGCCCTGCAGGTGGCCGAGCAGATGTCGGACTACCTGCTGACCGGCGCCGTCAGCAACGCGCTCAACATGCCCTCGGTGACTGCCGAGGAAGCCAAGGTCATGGGCCCGTGGATCAAGGTGGCCGAGCATCTCGGCGGCTTCATCGGCCAGATGACCGAAGAGGCGGTGAAGGCGATCAACATCACCTATGACGGCGAGGCCGCCACGATGAACCTCGAGGCGCTGAACTGCGCGCTGATCGCGGGCATCATGAAGGCCAGCAGCCCCGAGGTGAACATGGTCTCCGCGCCGGTCATCGCGAAAGAGCGCGGCATCCAGATCGCCACCACCAAGCAGGAGCAGTCCGGCGTCTTCGAGGGCTACATCAAGGTCGCCGTGACCACCGAGAAGCGCGAGCGCTCGATCGCCGGCACCGTGTTCTCGGACGGCAAGCCGCGCTTCATCCAGATCAAGGGCATCAACATCGATGCCGAGGTCGGCGAGCACATGCTCTACACCACCAACGAGGACGTGCCGGGAATCATCGGCAAGCTCGGCACCCTGCTGGGCGACCACAAGGTCAACCTCGCGAACTTCACCCTCGGCCGTGCGGCGCAGGGCGGCGAGGCCATCGCCATCGCTTATCTCGACGAGGCGATGGACCCGTCGGTGGTCGACGCGCTGAAAGAGACCGGCCTGTTCCGTCAGGTGAAGCCGCTCGAGTTCGACGTGGTCTGATCTTTCAAAAGGTCATGTGAGACACAGAGACGCCGCCCTGGTCCCGGGGCGGCGTTTTCCGTTGCCGGGAGCTCAGCCGTTGCCATCGAGCGGCGGGCCGGTGAAATCGAGATGGTAGCGCTTGCCGGTCGCGACCACGTCCTCCATGTCCTCGGGGATCCGGCAACCGCGCTCGGCCATCTCGGCGAAGAAGCCCTCGAATCCTCCGGGCGTCAGGATCACCAGGTGCCGCGAGGGGCCGTCGCCGATGATCCGGAAGGTGTGCTCCTTGCCGCGCGGGATAAAGGCGGTCTCTCCGGGGCCGCGGGTGAAGGTTTCGCCTTCGAGCCAGAACAGGCATTGCCCGGTGAGCACCACGAAGGTCTCGTCGGCATCGTGATGGATGTGGCGGGGCGGGCCGCTGTGCAGCGGGCTCACGCTGTCGGTGACCGAGATCGCGCCGCCGCTGGCTTCCGTGGTGAGAGTGGTCTTGTAAAGCGTGCCCAGCCACTCGAGGGCGCCGGGCCCGAGATCGTTGCGTGTCATGTTTCCTCCCTTGGTGACGTTTACCGAACCGACGGGCGGCACGGGCCGCCCGGATGGTCACAATGCCCCGGTTCCGGCGTTTCCCAAAGCGATAGGTTTGGCTGATCTGGCCTGAGTTCCGTGCCTGAAAGACGCACGCTAACATTTTCCGGAGCGCGGGTTGCGCGGCAGTGCAGCAGTCGGCATCTAAAGAGCGACGGAAAGGACGCACATTATGCACCCCATCTTCGCGGTCGGCGACATTCACGGACAGATCGACCAGCTTCACAAGGCCCTCGAGTTGATCGCCAGAGACGACCTCGCCGGTGCCCCCATCGTGTTTCTCGGAGACTTTGTCGATCGCGGCCCCGACAGCCGGGGCGTGATCGAGTTTCTCATGCAGGGGCAGAGCGAGGGCCGGCCCTGGACCTGCATCATGGGCAACCACGACCGCTTCCTGCTGCGCTATCTTGCGGACCCGGCCTATCAGGACCCCGAGGTGAGCCGGCCGCTGCTCTACACGGACCCGCCGATCGGCGGCGACAAGACGCTGGCCTCCTACGGGGTCGACATGGACCCGCGACGCAGCGCCGAGGCCATCCACGCCGACGCGCTCAAGGCAGTGCCGCAGGCGCATCTTGACTGGATTGCCGCGCTGCCGCGCTACCACGAGACCGAGGATCAGATCTTTGTCCATGCCGGCCTGCGCCCGGGCGTGCCGCTGGAGGAACAGACCGAGGACGACTTGCTGTGGATCCGCAAGGGCTTTCTCGAGCATACCGGTGACTATGGCCGCCTGCTGGTGCACGGGCACACGGCGCTGGACCTGCCGCAGCTCTACCCGAACCGGCTCAATATGGATGGCGGAGCGGGCTACGGGCGCCCGCTCTACCCGGCGGTTCTACTGGGCCGCGACGCCTTCCTTCTCGGACCCTTCGGGCGCGCCCGGCTTTAGCGCACACCACGCGTCGTATTGCGACAGGAACACCCGGCCCGAGAGATCGTGCAGGAAGTGCGAGCGTTGCAGGCGGTCCATCACCGGCCCCTTCACCTCGGTGAGGTGCAGGGTGATGTCCTGTTCGGCCAGCCGTCGGTTCAGTTCCTCGAGGGTTTCGAGCGCGCTGTGGTCGACCTCGTTGACCGCCGGGAACATCAGCACCACGTGGTTCAGCTTCTCGCATTCCGCCACCCGTTCGAGCACGTAATCCTCGAGGAAGCGGGCGTTGACGAAATAGAGGCTCTCGTCGACGCGCAGGGTGAGCACGCCCGGCAGGGTCTCGACCTTGTGGCGCTTCACGTTGCGGAAATGCTGGGTGCCGGGCACCAGCCCGACCTCGGCCACGTGCGGTTTCGAGGTCTTGTAGAGGTGCAGGAAGATCGACAGCAGCACGCCCGCCGAGACGCCGACCTCGACGCCCACCAGCAGGGTCAGCACGATGGTGGCGGTGACGGCGGTGAAGTCGACCTTGGAATAGCCCCAGGTCTTCTTGAGGATCGAGAAATCGACGAGGCTCAGCACCGCCACGATGATCGTCGCGGCAAGCGTCGCTTTCGGCAGGAAGAACAGCAGGGGGGTCAGCACCAGCGTCGCCACGCCGATGCCGATGGCGGTGTAGGCGCCCGCCGCCGGGGTCTCGGCGCCGGCGTCGAAATTCACCACCGAGCGCGAGAAGCCGCCGGTGACCGGGAAGCCGCCCGAGATCGCCGAGGCGATGTTGGAGGTGCCCAGACCGATCAGTTCCTGATCCGGGTCGATGCGCTGGCGGCGCTTGGCGGCGAGGGTCTGCGCCACCGAGACCGACTCGACGAAGCCGATGATCGAGATCAGCACCGCCGGCAGCAGCAGTGTCTTCCACATGGTGAGATCGAAGGACGGCGCCGAGAGCGGCGGCAGGCCGGTCGGCACCTCGCCCACCAGCTTCACGCCGTGATCGCCGAGGCCAAAGGCCCATGCAGCGAGCGTGGTGACGACCACCGCCGCGACCGGGCCGGCCTTGGCGAAGATGTCGGCCATGCGCGGGCCGAGCCCGGCCTTGCGCAGCAGCGGCTTCAGACCCTTGCGGACCCAGAACAGGAAGGCCGTCGCCGAGACGCCGATCACCAGCGTGATCAGGTTGGTCTCGCCGATATGCGCAAGGATCGAGATCACCAGTTCGACCAGCGTGTGCCCGCCCGCGTCGATGCCGAAGATATGCTTGAGCTGCGAGGCGGCGATCAGCACGCCCGAGGCGGTGATGAAGCCCGCGATCACCGGGTGCGACAGGAAATTGGCGAGGAAGCCCAGCTTCAGCACGCCAAGCAGCGTCAGGAACACGCCCGAGATGAAGGCCAGCGTGATCGCGGCGAGCGCGATGTCGCCGGGGCTGGAGAGCCCGAGCTGACCAATGGCCGCCGCGGTCATCAGCGAGACAACCGCCACCGGGCCCACCGCCAGCGCCCGCGAGGTGCCGAAGATGGCGTAGGCCACCAGCGGCAGGATCGAGGCGTAAAGGCCCATCTCGGCGGGCAGGCCCGCGAGCAACGCGTAGGCCAGCGATTGCGGGATCAGCATGATCGTGACGATCACCGCCGCGACAAGATCCGAGGTCGCGGTGTCGCGGTTGTAGACCCGCGCCCAGGTCAGAATGGGGAGATAGCGGAACAGCGTCTCGCGGGTGGGTCGGGGCACGTTCATGAAGAAGGTCCTGCGGATCGGTGGCAGAGAAGGCGGCTGGGGAGAGTCGCCGGGATGCCGCTACATATATTCAAAACATAGAATTTGTGAAGGGGGAAATGGAATATCGGTTTCACCATCCCTCGATAAGAGGGAAGCCGGCCCCGGATCAAGTCCGGAGCCGGGCGGATTTCCTTGCGCGGCCTGCGCGGCTCAGCCGGCGGTGACCTTCTCGGGCTTGGCCATCCACTCCTTCCCGCGCAGCATCGCCTTCCAGTAGACCGGCGGCAGAATCTGCTCCTTCAGGAGCCAGGCGGCGCGGGTCGGCTTGGTGCCGTCGAGCAGCCACTTGGGGAAACTCGGCAGCAGCGCGCCGCCATAGCCGAACTCGGCCAGCACGATCTTGCCGCGTTCGACGGTAAGCGGGCAGGAGCCGTAGCCGTTATAGACCGCGTGCGGCGACAGCCCGTCGATATCGGCGGCGACGTTCTCGGCCACGATCGGCGCCTGCATCCGGGCGGCGGCGGCGGTCTTGGCGTTGGGCGCGTTCATCACGTCGCCAAGGCTCCAGACATTGTCGAAGCTCTTGTGGCGCAGGGTGTTCTGATCGACATCGACCCAGCCCGCCGCATCCGCAAGAGGCGAGACGCGGATGAAATCGGGCGCGGTCTGCGGCGGGCAGACATGCATCATGTCGAACTCGACCTCGACAGTGGTCGGCTCGGTGTCGGGCGCGTTGACCGCGAAGGTGGCTTTCTTCGCCGGGCCATCCACCGCCAAGAGGTTGTGGAAGAAATTGAGCGTGGCGTCGTAGCGCTTCACATAGTCCATCAG
>NZ_JBYNAH010000005.1:45731-50218 GCF_059781815.1 Salipiger sp.
GGGCGGGGACGTAATCCTTCACCCCGAAGAGCACGCCGCCGGCATTCATGAACTGGATGTCGATGCGCGGCAGGATGCCGGTGCGGAACCAGTGATCTCCCGAGAGATACATCGCCTTCTGCGGCGCGCCGGCGCATTTGATCGGCATCGGCGGCTGGGTGAACAGCGCCTTGCCGCCCTTCAGCCCCTTCACCAGCTCCCAGGTGTAGGGCGCGAGATCGTAGCGGTAGTTCGAGGTGACGCCGTTCTTGCCCAGAGTCTCGACCAGCCCGTCGACCTTGGCCCAGTCGAGCTTGAGGCCGGGGCAGACGATCAGGCGCTGGTATTTCACCACCCGGCAGCCGTCGAGGATGACCGCGTTGTTCTGCGGCTCGAAGGCGGCGACGGCGGACTTGATCCAGTGCACCCCCTTGGGGATCAGGCTGCCCATGGTGCGTGCGGTGGTCTCGGGCTCGAAGATGCCGCCGCCGACCATGGTCCAGCCAGGCTGGTAGTAATGCACATCCGCCGGATCGAGCAGGGCGATCTCGAGATCGGGCTTGCGCGCCTTCAGGCTGGCCGAGACGGCGATGCCCGCAGCGCCTCCGCCGACAACCACCCCGTCGAAGCTCGCGTCGCCGGTGTCGGTCGGGGTCTTGCCGCCATTGACGATGCGCCGGACCACACCGGCCATGTCGTAGCCCGCCTGCTTGGTGGCCATCAGGATGCGCGCCGGCTCGAGATGGTCGGCCTGGCTCAGCGACCACAGCGTCGCCGAGCGCGTGCCGGTGCGGCAATAGGCAAAGACCGGGCCGGGCAGCTCGCGCAGGGCGCGGCCAAAGGCCTCGGCGTCGTTATCCTGTACCTTGCCCGAGATCACCGGCAGGTAGCGCGCCTCGAGACCGACCGCCTTGGCCGCCGCCTCGATCTCTTCGAAGCTCTGCTGGTCGGCACCCTCGCCATCGGGGCGGTTGCAGATGATCGAGCGGTATCCGGCTGCCGCGATCTCGGAGAGGTCGGCCGGGGCGATCTGCGGCGAGACGGTGATGTCGTCGTTGATTTTGCGGAATTCCAAGGCGCGTCTCCTCCAACACGGGAATCAGGGGCGGTGGGCTCTTTTACATTCACTGTCGTGAATTTGTCATGCGTTGTCACGTCGCATGGTTGCCCGGGCGACAATTCCGCGCGTCGCCCGGGCTTGAGAGACAGGGAGCCGCCCCGCGCATGGCGGGGCGGGGAAGGCCGGATCAGGCGAAGCTGATGCCCGCGTCTGTCATCGGCAGCCGCAGGACGCGCTTGCCGAGCGCGTCATAGATTGCGTTGGCCAGCGCCGGGGCCGCAGGTGGCAGGCCGGGCTCGCCGATCCCGGTCGGCGCCTCGGTGGAGGGCACGATATGCACCTCGACCTTGGGCATGTCGGTGATCCGCAGCGGCTCGTAATCGGAGAAGTTCGACTGATCGACCTCGCCGTCGGTGAAGGTGATCTTCTGCCGCATGGCGTGGCCGAGCCCGTAGCCGATGGCGCCCTCGACCTGTGCCCGGATCACATCGGGGTTCACCGCAACGCCGAGATCCACCGCTGCCACGAAGCGCTCGAGCTTCACCGTTCCGTCTTCGTCGGTGGAGACCTCGGCGACTTCGGCAACGTAGGTGTTAAAGGACTTGTGCACCGCGATGCCGCGGCCCCAGCCCTCGGGCAGCTCGGATCCCCAGCCGGCTTTCTCGGCCGCGAGCTTCAGCACGCCCAGCTCGCGCGGGGCATTGGCCAGAAGCTCCTCTCGGAAGGCCACCGGGTCCTTGCCGGCCTTCTCGGCCAGCATGTCGATGGCGACCTCCACGGTATAGGCCGAGTGGCTGTGCCCGACCGAGCGCCACCAGAGCACCGGCACCGCGCTCTCCATGTTGCGCAGGTCGACGCGCAGGTTGGGGATCGCATAGGCGGTGTCCGCCGCGCCCTCGACCGAGAATTTGTCGACTCCGTTCTCGATCACGTATTGCGCCAGTGGCGTGCCGGTGAAGATCGACTTGTTGGCAAGGCTCGAGTGCCATGCCACCGCCTTGCCCCCGGCATCGACCCCGGCTTTCACCCGGTGCACGCACATCGGACGATAATAGCCCCCGCGCACGTCATCCTCGCGGGTCCAGACCAGCTTGATCGGGCGGTCGGAGCCATGCGCCACCGCCACCATGGCGGCTTCGACATGATAGTCGGAGTCGAAATTCGCCCGCCGTCCGAAGGAGCCTCCGGCATAAAGCGTGTCGATGGTGGTGTTCTCGGCCCCGACGCCTGTGACCGCGCCCACCGCGCCCTGCGTGACGGTCTGGAACTGCGAGCCGTCCCAGACATGCGCCTTGCCGTCCTTGATCTGCACGACCGCGTTGAGCGGCTCCATCGGCGCATGGGCGAGGAAGGGGAAGTGGAACTCGGCCTCGACGGTTTCCGCGGCCCCGGAGAGGGCCCCGGGGGCATCGCCATCGTCCCGAGCGATCAGCCCGTCGCCATCGAGCGCCGCAGCATAGTCGCTTTCCATCGCGTCGGACGAGCGGGTCTCGGCGGACGAAAAGTCCCATTCGGCGGTGACCGCGTCGCGGCCCTGCATTGCCGCCCAGGTGTTCTCGGCATAGACCGCGACTCCCTTCGGGGTCTGCTTTACGTCCGTGACGCCGGGCAGCTCCAGCGCGGCGCTGCCGTCGAACGAGGTGAGCGTGGCGCCGAATTTCGGCGGCCGCAGCAGCACCGCATAGACGGTGCCCTCGGGCGCTGTATCCATCGCGAAGATCGCGGTCCCGTCGGTCTTGGACGCGCTGTCTTTCCGGGGCAGCTTGTCGGTCCCGATCAGGGTAAAGGCGTCGGGCGATTTCAGCACCACCTGCGGCTCGGCCCCATCGGGCACCTTGCCGACCAGCTCACCGAAACCGGCGCTGCGCTCGCCGTGGCGCACCACCCCCTCGCTGACGGTGATCTCGTCTGCCGGCACGCCCCAGTCGGCAGCGGCCGCCTGCATCAGCAGCGATTTCGCCGCAGCGCCGGCCTCGCGGTACTGGGTCCAGGAATTGGCGATGGCGGTCGAGCCACCGGTGCCCTGCACCCCGAAAAGCGTATTGATGTAAAGCTCGGTGTTCACCGGTGCGAAGGCGATGGTCACCTGGTCCCAGGCGGCGTCGAGCTCTTCGGCCACCAGCGTGGTGAGCCCGGTGGTGGTGCCCTGTCCCATTTCGAAGTGCTTGAGGATCACGGTCACGGTGCCATCGGGCGCGATGCGGACGAAGGGATTGGGCATGAAGCCGTCCCCGTGGCCCATCGCCCAGGCTCCGCGCGGGTCGAGCCCGACGACGAGGGCGGCGGTGGCGGCGGTTGCGCCGGTCAGGAAGGCGCGGCGGGATGTCTTGAGGGTCATGGCTCAGGCCTCCATCCGCTTGGACGCTTCGTGGATCGCGGCCCGGATGCGCTGATAGGTGGCGCAGCGGCAGACATTGCCCCACATCTGATCGTCGATATCGGCATCGCTCGGCTTGGCGGTTTCGCTCAGGAGCCCCACCGCCTGCATGATCTGGCCCGACTGGCAGTAGCCGCACTGCACCACGTCGAGATCGCGCCACGCGCCCTGCACCGCTTCGGCCACCGGCCCCGAGAGGCCCTCGATGGTGGTGATCTCGCTGCCCTGCGCGGCGTCGAGCGGCAACTGGCACGAGCGCGTCGGCACCCCGTCCACATGCACCGTGCAAGCGCCGCAGGACGCCACGCCGCAGCCGAATTTTGTGCCGGTCAGCCCGATGATGTCGCGGATCGCCCAGAGCAGGGGCATGTCCCCCGGCGCATCGACGGAATGCGCCTCGCCGTTGATCTTGAGATCAATCGTCATGGTCTCCTCCCTTAACCAATTGCTTTGGAAACGGCGGTCCTCCTCCGCCGGCGCCTTTAAAGGCGTAAGGGAAGTATAGCTTCATTCGCCCGTTGGGCGAAGCTCGCCGGGGTCGTATCCGCTAAGGTGCTGTCGGGCATGCGAAAGAGGCTGTTAGAACGAAAAACGCCGCCCCGAGGGGCGGCGTTTCGCGATACCGAAAGGCGTTGGCTCAGAAGCCGAGGCCTTCGTATTTCTTCTTGAATTTCGACACGCGGCCGCCGGTGTCCATGAGGCGCGAGGTGCCGCCGTTCCAGGCCGGGTGCACGGTCGGGTCGACGTCGAGCGACATGGTGTCGCCCTCTTTGCCCCAGGTGGTGCGGGTCTGGTAGATGGTGCCGTCGGTCATCTTGACGTCGATGACGTGGTAGTCGGGGTGGATGCCCTTTTTCATGACAGCGCTCCTTATGCGTCGGCGCCGGCGAGCGGCTTGTAGTTGGTGTCTTCCGCGATGCGGGCAGATTTGCCGCGACGCGAGCGGAGGTAGTAGAGCTTGGCGCGACGGACGCGGCCGCGGCGCACAACGGTGATCGAGTCGATGTTGGTCGAGTACAGCGGGAACACACGCTCCACGCCTTCACCGAAGGAAATCTTGCGAACGGTGAA
>NZ_JBYNAH010000421.1:0-1603 GCF_059781815.1 Salipiger sp.
CACCTGCCCCCCGCCCTCGCGGGGCGGGCCCGCCCGCCGCGCCGTCGCGCGGGCCTGCGCCTCGTTGATCTGCTCCGGCGTCATCCGCGCGGCCAGCGCCGCGCGCGGCGGCTCGGCCCCGGGGGCCCCGCCCGAGGCGGCGAGGAGGAGCCACATCTGCGCCAGCACGTAATCCTGCGGCACGCCGCGGCCCAGGGTGTAGAGCTGGCCGAGGTTGATCATGGCGGCGGGCAGCCCGCGCTCGGCCGCCGCCGCGAAGAGCCTCGCCGCCCGGCCCCAGTCGGTGCCCGCGGAGGGGGCTTGCAGCAGCAGCCAGCCAAGCTGGAACTGCGCCACCGGATCGCCGGCGGCGGCGGCCTGCTCGAGCCCGGCGAGACCGGCCTCTCCGCCCGGCGGCGGGGTCAGGCGGGCGTCGTAGACGAAGCCGCCCTGCATCGCCGCATCCGGGGCGCCGCCGCCCTGCCCGCCCATCCGGTAAAGCTCGGCCGCGCGGGCCTCGTCGAGCGGCACGCCGAAGCCGTTCTCGTACATCACGCCGAGATTGGTCAGCGCCTGCGGCAGGCCCTGCTCCGCGGCGGCGGCGAAATAGTCGGCGGCGCGGGCATAATCCTGCGCGACGCCGGTGCCGCGCACGTAGAGCATGCCGAGGTTGTTCTGCGCCCGGGCATTGCCGTCGCCGGCCGGCCCCTCATAAAGCGCGCGGGCGCGCGCCGGATCCTGATCGACGCCGAGCCCCTCCTGATAGAGCACCCCGAGGCTGACCGCGGCATCCCCGTGACCGGCCTCGGCGGCGCGCTGGTAGAGCCCGGCGGCGCGGGCGAGGATCGCGGGATCGCCCCCGGCCCCGGCCTCGAGCGCGGAGGCGAGATCGAACAGGTGGTCCGGCGCGCCGCTTTCGGCGGCGGCCTCGAACCAGCGCAGCGCCTCGGCGCGGTCCTCGGGCACGCCCAGACCCTCGTGATAATAGCGCCCCAGCGCGTTGCGGGCCTCGTCGCTGCCGGCCTCGGCCGCCTGCCTGTAGAGCTCGGCGGCGCGGGCATAGCTCTGCACCACCCCGCGCCCGTCATGATAGCGGCGCGCCTGTTCGAGAAGCCCGGCGCTGTCCTGCGCCGCCAGCGGCCCGCCACAGGCGAGCAGCAGCGCCAGCAGGGCCGGCGCCGCCCTCATTGGCCGTCACCCGAGGTTTGCCCGTCCACCGGCGGGGTGGGTTCGGCATCGTGGATGGCGCGCGCCATGGCCTGCGCCTCGGCGACCTGTTCGGGGGTCATCAGCTGGGCGAGCACGTCGCGCCGCTCCTCGGCTCCGGGGGCGCCGCCGGCGGCGGCGAGATTGTACCAGCCATGGGCGGCGACATAGTCCTGTTCGAGCCCGTTCCCGCCGGTGGCATAGGCCTCGCCAAGCAGCGCCCGGGCCCGCACGTCCCCGGCCTGCGCGGCCCGGGTGATCAGCGCGATGCCCTCCCCGGCCTCTCCGGCGTTCCCGGCCGCCTCGGCGCTCTCGAGCAGCAGCTCGCCATAGGCCAGCTGGGCCGACCGCATGCCCTCCTCGGCGCGGGCCGCCAGCCAGTCGCGCGCGCCGGGCCGGTCCTGCCGCGCCGCCGCCA
>NZ_JBYNAH010000422.1:0-1603 GCF_059781815.1 Salipiger sp.
CCGATCGGTCGAGCGAACGTTCCTGAAAAGCAAGGTCGAGCGCGAGGCGAATGGCGAAACCGTCGAGGATGAACCGTCGCTCAAGCAAAAGGGCGCCGCCAAAGCCGGCAAGATCGCGGCCGCTTCGATCCCCGGGGCCGTGATCGTCGGGACCGGCCTGGTCGTAAAGACATTGTTCGATCGCAGTCAGAAACGCCGGACCTTGCAGCGAGCAAACAGGCACACGCTTCCAAAACCCGTTACAAAAGACCCGGAATAAGGCCGTTCGGCTCTTGATTTGTCATCACCCTTGCGCGCATGAGCGCGCATGGCCGACCACGACAGTCTAGCTCGCCGCGGATTGATGTTCATCCTGTCCTCGCCCTCGGGCGCAGGTAAGACCACGATTTCGCGCATGCTGCTCGATGCCGAAGAGGCGATCAAGCTGTCGGTCTCAGTGACCACACGCGCGATGCGACCGGGCGAGATCGAAGGCGTCCACTATCATTTCGTATCCAACGATGAATTCGACCGGATGGTCGAACAGGACGACTTCTACGAATGGGCGCATGTGTTCGGGCATCGCTACGGCACGCCCAAGGGCAAGATCCGCGCGGCGCTGAAGGAAGGGCAGGATTTCCTGTTCGACATCGACTGGCAAGGTACCCAGCAGCTGTTCCAGAAGGACCAGCAGGACGTCGTGCGCGTGTTCATCCTGCCGCCAAGCATCGCCGAGCTGCGCCACCGGCTCGAAGCCCGGGGCACCGATACCCCGGAAGTCATCGAAAGCCGCATGGAACGCGCTCGCGCCGAAATCAGCCACTGGGACGCGTATGACTACGTCGTGATCAACGACGATGTCGACCTGTGCTTCGCCAAGGTCGCGGAGATCCTGCACGCCGAGCGAATGAAGCGTCAGCGACAGACCGGACTGATCCCGTTCGTGCGGGAGTTGATGGGGTAGCGGGGCGGGATCGCCGGCTTACGCCCCGGTTCAGGTCGACGTTCAACGGCTGGAATTGGGAGTGAAAGCGGACATAGCATCGCCGATATTTCAGCCAAGTTGAAATTCTGTATGCCTGGAGCACTATTTTGCGCTTGACCCTCACGTTACGTGAACCAGTATGCTGCGAACATGAGAACCTTTGGGATAGGTGAAATTTGCGAAAAGACGGGTCTGACTCGGCGGACCTTGCATCACTACGAGGATACTGGGCTGATTTCGCCCGAAAGGTCAAAAGCGGACTACAGGCGCTATTCCGAAACGGACATCAGAAAGCTCTATCGCATTACAGCTCTGAAAACGCTTGGTTTTTCATTATCTGAAATCAGGGATGTGGACCGCTTGCCCATAAGCGAGAATCACAAACTCTTCGAAACGCACTTAGAGCATTTGCAATCGCAACATCGACAAAACCTAGTTTCTATCCGTGCGCTGAAAACGTTCATAAGAGAGAAAACCTCTCTGGATAATCTACTAGGAGTCATCAAACGAGAGGAGTTCAAGCTCCACCCAAAGAACCGAGAAGCACACTTTGAAGAACACTACTCGGTTCAAGAGCGCGATAGTTGGGAAGAAGCCAAGACGTTAGTTGATCGTGTCTTTGGAGACGGTGTTTACGAC
>NZ_JBYNAH010000006.1:0-1713 GCF_059781815.1 Salipiger sp.
AGGCGGTCGCGGCGGGCCTCGGCCGCGTCAGGGGCGGTCAACTCGGCCAGCGTGCGGCGGGCACGGTTGCGCGCCGCCAGCGCGCCGTGCAGCTCCTGCGTCAGCCCAGCGAGCCGGTCACGCTCGGCGGTGAGCGCCTCGACCCGGTCCTGCGCCGCCTTCCACGGCCCGCCGGTCTTCGGCCGGCCGGTGCCGGTGGCGTAGAGCCCCAGCTCTTCGCGGCAGCGCCGAAGCGCCGCGTCCATGCGCCGCCCGCCGGTCATCGCCTCGACCTCTTCGCTCACCGAGGAGAGCAGGTCGCGCCGCGCCTCGAGCGCCGCGTCCTTTTCCTTCTTCGAACCGTCGGTCAGCGCGGTGAGGCCCTGCCGGACCCAGATCAGCCCCGAGGGCCCGCCGGCATCCTGCCCGAGCGCGCGGGCGATCCAGTCCTCGGCCGCATCGGCCTGCGCGATCAGCCGCCCGTCGCGATGCACCGTGGCGGAGGGCTTCTGCAGCCAGCGCTTGGCGACGGTGAAGCGGCCCTCGGATAGCTCGAGCTCGACACGGATCTCGGGGGCGCCGCCGGCATGGGCGCGCAGCGCCTTGGTCTCCTTGTCGGCGCTGCCATGGGGCTTGAAGAACAGCGCCTGCAGCGCGTCGAACAGCGTCGACTTGCCGGACTCGTTGGGCTCGCTCAGAACGTTGAGCCCGTCGCCGATGCCGTCGATACGGACCGGCGAGGTGAACTGGCGAACATTGTGCAGCTCGATGGCGCGCAGCTTCATTCCGCGCCCTCCCGCACATAGGCATAGAGCCGGGCCAGCGCATCGGCGGCGGCGGCGCGCTCCTCGGGGGCGAGGCTCTCGGCCTCGGCGTCGGTCCTCAGCGCCTCGGCGGCGATGCGCAGGGCGCCGCCGCCGTGGTCGATCTGGTCGAGATCGGCGGCATCGTATTGCGTGCCGAGCGCCTCGGCGCGGAGCTCGAAATGGGCAAACTCCGGGCCGGTGCGGGCGATGGCGTCGTCAAGCTGCGCGCGGTCGGCGAGCGCCGCCCAGCCCGAGGCCACCACACGCACCAGCACATCGCGCCGTCCTGAGGTGGGGAGTGCCGCGGCAAGGGCGGCGGCGGCGTCCTGGCGGGGGTGCAGGGGCAGCGGGATCTCGGTCCAGAGGAACTGGCCGGTCTCGATCTCCTCGACCTGCGGCGGCTCGCCGAGGGCGGTGAGCGTCACGCAGAGGCAGACCCCGCGGGTGCCGTGCTTGAAGCGGTCCTGCTCGGGGCTGCCGGGATAATGCACGCGGGGCGAGACGGCCATGTGGCCGTGCCAGTCGCCAAGCGCGAGATAGTCGAGCCGGGCGCTGCGGTCGCGGTCGGGGGCGATGACCTCGCCGCTTTCGGTGAAATCGGTGACGCCGCCATGGGCGAGCCCGATGCGGAGTTGGCCTTCGGGGCTCGGCATGCCGACCAGCGCCTCGGTGGGATCGCTTCCGCCGGCTCGGTAGGCGACGGGGCAGGGCAGCAGAGTGGCCTCGGCGCCAAGGGCGACGGGCGCCGCCTCGGTCAGCGGGCGGACATTCGCAGGCGCGGTCTCGCGGATCGTCTCCCAGAGCGGCTCGGCATCGCGCAGGTTGTCGTGGTTGCCGGGCAGCAGCCACCAGGTGACGTGCTCGGCCTCGCCCATGGCGGCGAGCGCCTGACGCAGGGGCGAGTCGCTTCGTCGAAGAAGGTCCACGC
>NZ_JBYNAH010000006.1:1723-49363 GCF_059781815.1 Salipiger sp.
CTGCCCGGCGGCGAGCGCCTGACGCACCACCGCCGGCGAGGGCGTGGCGGTGTCGAACGTGTCGCCGGCAAGCAGGATATGCGCCGCGCCCTTCTCCTTTGCCACCTGCGCGAGGCGGGGGATGGCACCGTGGCGGGCCTCCATCAGACGGCCGCGGATATTGCCGTCGGCGGGCTGGGGGATGTTGGCGAACTTCCGACCGATATGCAGGTCGGAGGAATGCAGAAAGCGCAGGGTCATCGAGGCTCCCGGGGTCTTCGGATCGTCTTCGGATCGGCGGCACCCGGCGCGCAACGGGGGCGTTGCGGGCAGGGCGCGGTCTTGCCGAGACTGAAACGGGAACATCGTCCGGTTGCAAGGGGTTTTCCCATCGCAGGCGCGCGGTCACCTCCACGCAGGCCGGCTCAGGTGGCGAGCCAGCCTTCGAGCTTTGCCGGGTCGGGCAGGCCGCCGGTGTGGACGAGCTTGCCGTTCACCGCAATTCCGGGCGTCGAGATCACCCCGGCCATGGCGATGGCGCGGGCGTCGGTGACCTTTTCGATCTCGACCTCGATGCCGAGCTTCGCGGCGGCCTCGGAGACCATCTGCGCGGTGGTCTCGCAGCGCTTGCAGCCGGGGCCGTAGACGGTGACGGATGTCATGGCATGCTCCTTTCAGAACAGCAGGTTGAAGAGAAAACCCACGGCGAGGATGCCGCTGCCCACCACCGCGATGAAGACCGCGATGAGGCGCAGGGTGAGGACCTGCCGCAGGATGATCATCTCGGGCAGCGACAGCGCGATGACGCTCATCATGAAGGCCAGCACGGTGCCGAGCGCCGCGCCCTTGCCGATCAGCGCCTCGACGATGGGGATGACGCCGGCGGCGTTGGTATACATGGGGATGCCCATGACAACCGCCGCGGGAACAGACCACCACGCCTCGGCGCCCATGATGCGCACCATCAGCGCCTCGGGCACATAGCCGTGGATCAGGGCTCCCAGCGCGATGCCGAGCAGGATCCATTTCCAGACCTTGCCGAAGATCTCGCGCACCGCTTCGATGCCGAGCCGGTAGCGGTCGGGCAGGGAGAGCGTTTCGCCCTCGGGCATCACGGGCGCATTGGCGCCGGACTGGATGTCGCGCACCCAGTCCTGCAGCCAGCCCTCGAGCCTGAGTTTGCCGATGACAAACCCCGCGACGATGGCGATGGCGAGCCCGAAGGCGAGGTAGGTCGCGGCCACCTGCCAGCCGACAAGGCCGAAGAGCAGCACCAGCGCCACCTCGTTGACCATCGGCGCGGCGATCAGGAAGGAGAAGGTGACCCCCAGCGGCACGCCCGCCGACACGAAGCCGATGAACAGCGGCACCGCCGAGCAGGAGCAGAACGGCGTCAGCACCCCGAGCCCGGCGGACATCACGTTGCCGAGGCCCTCGCGCTTGCCCGAGAGCAGCGCGCGGGTCTTCTCGGGCGAGAAATAGCTGCGCACCACGCCCATGGCAAAGACGATGAGGGTCAGCAGCATCATCACCTTGGGCACGTCGTAGAGAAAGAAGGCGATGGCTTCGCCGGCATGGCTGTGGCGCTCCACCGGCAGCAGCGAGGTGAGCCATTCGGCGATGGCGAGCAGGCGATGATAGAGCAGCCACCACGCCAGCACGAAGCCCGCGACGCCGAGGTGCCAGAGCCAGTCGGGGCGATGCTTGGGGGCGGGGATCGGATGGGTCTCGGAGGTCATGTGGCGTGCCTTTCCTCGCTCGGGGCGGCGAGCCCCGCGTCGAGATCGGCGCGGGAGTCCCTCACATGCGGATAGGTGCATGTTTTTCGCCCCGGCGCGTTGACGCAGGTCAATCGGCGCGCTTGGGGCGGACCGCTGGCGCGGATCGAGGCGTCGGACCCGCGGGGGCGGGTTGCGCCGCCTCAGAGCGTCTTCTGGTTGACCCGCGCCGAAAGCTCCGCGTGGCTCTCGACCCGCTCGGAATAGCGGTCGGTGAGGTGCTCCTTGATGTCGCGGGTGAGCAGGGTGAACTTCACCAGTTCCTCCATCACGTCGACGATGCGGTTGTAGTACGGCGAGGGCTTCATCCGGCCGGCCTCGTCGAACTCGTCCCAGGCGCGCGCCACCGAAGACTGGTTGGGGATGGTCAAGAGCCGCATCCAGCGCCCGAGGATGCGCAGCTGGTTGACGGTGTTGAAGGATTGCGAGCCGCCGCAGACCTGCATCACCGCCAGCGTCTTTCCTTGCGTCGGGCGCACGCCGCCAAGCGACAGCGGGATCCAGTCGATCTGGCTTTTCATCAGCCCGGTCATGGCGCCGTGGCGCTCGGGCGAGGACCAGACCATGCCCTCACACCACGTCACCAGATCGCGCAGCTCGGCCACCTTGGCGTGGTCGGGCTCGGTCGTGTCGACCTGCGGCAGGTCGCGCGGATCGAAGAGCCGCACCTCGGCGCCGAAGCGGGTGAGGATGCGCGCGGCCTCCTCCGCGGCAAAGCGCGAGAAGCTGCGCGCGCGAAGCGAGCCGTAGAGGATCAGGATGCGCGGCGCGTGGGTGCTGTGGCTGGCGGGGAAAAGCTGCGCGGGGTCGATGGGCGCAAAGCAGGCATCGTTCAGTTGCGGCGTGTCGGTCATGGGGAGATCCTTGGAGATAGGCTCAGGCGGCGGGAAAGCGCGCGCGGGTGCGGTTGGCGAAGGCCACCAGCGACAGCATCACCGGCACCTCGACCAGCACGCCCACCACGGTGGCGAGCGCCGCGCCGGAATTGAGGCCGAAGAGGCTGATCGCGACGGCGACGGCGAGCTCGAAGAAGTTCGACGTGCCGATCATCGCGCAGGGCGCGGCGATGCGGTGTGGCACCTTCAGCAGGAACGCCGCGCCATAGGCCAGCGCGAAGATGCCGTAGCTCTGGATCAGGATCGGCACCGCGATCAGCGCGATCACCAGCGGCTTGGCGAGGATCACCTCGCCCTGCAGGCCGAAGAGGATGGCGACGGTGGCGATGAGCCCGATCATCGAGAGCGGCTTGACCCGCGCCTCGAAGCGGTCGATGGCGGCCTGCGAGCCCAGCGCGCGGCGGGTGAGCAGCCCCGCCAGCAGCGGCAGCACCACGTAGAGCACGGTCGCGAGCACCAGCGTCGACCACGGCACGGCGATCTCGGTCACGCCGAGCAGGAAGGCCACGATCGGGGCGAAGGCCACCACCATGATGAGATCGTTCACCGAGACCTGCACCAGCGTATAGGTGGCATCGCCCCGGGTGAGCTGCGACCAGACGAAGACCATGGCGGTGCAGGGCGCGGCGCCCAGCAGGATCAGCCCTGCGATGTATTGCGCCGCATCCTCGGGCGCGATCCACGGTGCGAAGACATGCTCGAAGAACAGCACCGCGAGCAGCGCCATGGTGAAGGGCTTGATCAGCCAGTTCACCGCCAGCGTCACCAGAAGCCCCTTGGGCTGGCGCGCCACTCCGGCCACGGCGCGGAAATCGACGCCCACCATCATCGGATAGACCATTGCCCAGATCAGCACCGCCACCACGAGGTTGATCGAGGCGATCTCGGCGCTTGCAATGGCCGAGACGAGCCCCGGCGCGATCAGCCCGATGACGATGCCGCCGACCATGGCCAGCGCCACCCAGAGCGTGAGCAGGCGTTCGAAGCGGCCCATGGGCTGGGCGTGTGTGTCGGTCATGGGCGGGGGTCTCTTTGTTGTGCGTGTCGTGTCAGGGCGTCTTGCAGCGCGTCGAGCGCGCGGGCGAGGCGGGCGCGGGGGCAGGCGATGTTGAGGCGGCCGAAGCCCGCGCCATGGGCGCCGAAGGAGATGCCGCGGGTGATCGCCCAGCCGGCCTCTTGCCGCAGCCATTGGTGCAGCGCCTCCGGGGGCAGGCCGAGGGCGCGGAAATCGAGCCAGAGCAGGAAGGTGCCCTCGGGCTCGATCAGCGTGACCTGAGTTTCAGCAAGGCGCTCGCGCACAAGCGCGAGGTTGCCCTCGATATAGCCGAGCGCCGCGTCGAGCCAGTCATCGCCGTGCTCCCAGGCGGCCTGCATGGCGACGCTGGCGAAGGCGTTGTTCTTGTTCACCGTCAGCGCCGAGTTGGCGGCCTGAAGCGCCCGGCGCCGGGCCTCGTCGGGCACCACGGTGAAGGCCGAGCAGCAGGCGGCGAGGTTGAAGCTCTTGGCAGGCGAGAGGCAGGTGACGCTGTTTTGCGCATCCGCCTCAGAGAGCGCCGCAAAGGGCGTGTAGCGGTGGCGCGACAGCACGATATCGGCATGGATCTCGTCGGAGACCACGAGCACGCCATGGGCGCGGCAGATCTCTCCGAGCCGGGCCAGCTCCGCGCGGTTCCAGACCCGGCCCACCGGGTTGTGCGGGTTGCAGAGAAAGATCATCCGGGTCTTTGGATCGCGCGCGGCCTGTTCGAGGCCCATGAGATCCATCTCGTAGCGGCCGTCCTTCAGCAGCAGCGGGGTTTCGACGACGCGCCGGCCGTTCTCGCGGATGATGTCTGAGAAATCGAAGAACACCGGCGGCTGGATCACCACGCCGTCGCCGGGCTCCGTGTACGTATTCAGCGCCATGGCCAGCGCGTTGAGCACGTTCGGCGCGCGCAGGATGTGCCCCGCGTCGACCTCCCAGCCATGGCGGCGCGACAGCCAGCCGGTGAGCGCTGGCATCAGCCCGTCGGGCACCGTCTCATAGCCGAAGACGCCATGCGCGGCGCGCTTGGTGATGGCCTCCAGCACGCAGGGCGGGGCGCGGAAATCCATGTCGGCGACGCCGCCGGGGAACAGGCCCTCGCCGTCCTCGCCCAGCACGATGCGATGGGTCTTCAGCGCCGGCACGGCGCGGCGGTCGATCTCTTCGTCGAAGTCGAAGCCGCTCATGGCGCAGCGCTTTCGGCATCGGCGGCGATCTGGCAGACCGCGTCGCCCCGCCGGACCTGCGCCATGGCGCGCAGGCAGAGCAAGAGGCCCGCGTAGGGCGAGGCGATCTCGGTGGGCGCGCGGCCCGGCGTCTCGGGGTGATGCACCAGCGCGACGATCTCGCCCTCCGTCACCGGATCGCCGATCGCCTTGACCGGCTCGAGAAGCCCCGCCTCATAGGCATAGACCGAGCCGCGGGCGTTGAGCTCGCGGGTGCCCCGCGCGGCGTCTGGCGTGTAGCCCGGCAGCATGTCGAGCGCGTGCAGCAGGCGCCTGAGCCCCCGGCGGGTGCGTGCCAGCACCTCCGGCGTGACACTGCCCGCGCCGCCAAGCTCGGCCATGACATTGACCACCCCCTTGCGGTTGGCCGCCCCCATGGCGGTGCGCGCAGTGCTCTGCCGCCCGCCGCCCGAGGTGAAGACCCAGGCATAGGGCAGGTCGAACGCCGCCTGCATCCGGCGCAGCGCCGCCGCCTCCTCGGGGCTGTGGCCCTGTCCGCGCAGCAGCGTCGCGGGATAGACCAGCGAGCTGCCTCCGGAATGCAGGTCGACGGCGTAATCCGCCATCGGCATCAGCACCTCCTCGTACCAATGCGCGAGGATCTCGCTGACGCTTCCCGAGGCGCTGCCCGGGAACAGCCGGTTGAGGTTGCCCGCGTCAACGGGCGAGCAGCGCAGCCCGGCCTCGGCGGCGGGAAAATTCAGCATCGGCAACAGGATAAGGCGGCCGCGGATGTCCTCGGGCGCAAGCTCTCTGGCCAGCTCCGACACTGCGATCTGGCCCTCGTATTCGTCGCCATGCACGCCCGCCGCGATCACCAGCGTCGGCCCCTCGCCATTGCGGATCGCCGTCACCGGCACCGGCAGCCAGCCATAGGCCGAGCGGTGCACCGAATGCGGCAGGCGCAGGTAGCCCTGCTGCTTGCCCTGCGCCGCGAAGTCGATCTCGGAGCTGATCGGAGTGGATGCCATCTGCGCCTCATTTCGGGGATTTCCGAAGTGTTCTCCGGGGTAGAGAGGCGCTCGTGACTTGTCAAGCTTCGTCATTTCGGGCATTGACGAAATATGGATCAGACCGCCGCCATAGACGCCTTTGCAGCCCTTGCCCATGAAACCCGGCTCTCGGTGTTTCGCCTGCTGGTGCGCAAGGGCCCCGAGGGCGTGCCCGCGCTTGAGATCGCGCGCCAGCTCGACGCCAAGCCTTCGACGTTGTCGGGGCATCTCGCGATTCTGAAGCGCGCCGGGCTGGTCAGCGCGACGCGGCGCCAGAAAGAGATCCTCTATGCGCCGAAGCTCGGCGCCATCAACGAGATCGTGCTGTTCCTGCTGGCGGATTGCTGCGGCGGCGATGCCGCAGCCTGCGCGGGGGTGCTGCCCGCGCGCTACGCGGTCGACGGCTGACGCAGGGCCGGGCACTGGCGTGTCAGCTGAGGGGCGATCCACCCCGATCCGGTGAGCGCAGGTGGCCAATGCTCTGAACCACCGCCGGTTTCTCAAACACATGTAGAAAAACGCATGTGTCAATGCGATGACTCCCGCCTGACATTCGGATTTTGCGCTTACGCCACGACATGTCAG
Source organism: Salipiger sp. (assembly GCF_059781815.1). Taxonomy (NCBI): domain Bacteria; kingdom Pseudomonadati; phylum Pseudomonadota; class Alphaproteobacteria; order Rhodobacterales; family Roseobacteraceae; genus Salipiger; species Salipiger sp. The sequence goes on from NZ_JBYNAH010000006.1 coordinate 8,204, forward strand.
GTTTTGCGCATTGATTATCGCAAGTTGAAGGATCCCCAAGCTTTCTTTCGCATTCCAAGAAGACCTTTTCGGGTGGTGCCGCCTGTTTTCCGCTTTTCCGCGTTGCGGGGGTGGCGCCGCCAAGCATCGCTGTCTTCGGTGCCGATCACTCCCAACCAGACTGCCCAGGTTCTGCATTTCAGAGCATGGTTGTTTGGAAGGGGATGGATACCGATGACAATTCGGCTCGCGTGTTTGGCCGAACGAGATGTGTGGTGTGTGTCGGGCCGTCGTGGCCCTTTGGTCCGGGCGCAGGCTATTTCGCCTGCGTCCGGACCGGTCCCTTCGTCAGCCATCTGCATCGCGTAGAAATCGCCGGACGATGGGCGTCTCCCTTGACGGTTGAGCGATGTGTCGCCACCCTCGCCTTATAGTATTTGAACATGAGTCACTTCGCGGTGCCGGATCGGGCTCGGTCACCGGCGCGAGGCGGTGACGGGAGGGGCAAGATGGCACTTCGGCAGGCCGGCGAACGCGCGCAGATGTCGCGCCGCAGCTTTCTGAAAACCGCAACCGGCGCCATCGCGGTGAGCATCCTGGGCCTGCCGGCCCGCGGCACCGCGGCCGGCCTTGCCGAGGTCTCGCCGCTCGGGCCGGTACCCGGCGTTGCGGCGCAGCGTGTCGAGGGGCTTGCCAAGGTTACCGGCCAGAAGGTCTATGCCCGCGATTTTCACGCACGCGACATGGCGGGCTGGCCCGATCACCAGTGGCACGCCCTGTATCTGCGCGCCCGCACCACGCAGGAGGCCTTTCTCGGACTCGACCTCGCGCCCCTGCCGCCCGAGGCAACGCCGACGCGGGTGATCCTCGGCAGCGATCTCGATCCAGCGCTGTTTGACGCCGAGGTTCAGTTCAACCGTGATCTGCATGTCGATGACCTTCTGGCGAACAAGGCAGACGAGCAGAAGAAGGCCGCGAACGATGGCAGCTTCAACCTGCCGGACGGGCTGAGCTTCGACCTGCTGGTGATGACCGGTACGACGCCCAACTTCCTGGGGCAGGCGGTGGCGCTACTGCTTTTCGACAACCTCGCGGCCTATCGCGCGGCGCGCCGGTTCCTCGCAGGGGATGACGGCATCGTCCAGCGTTACGGGCCCGGCGAGGGCCCCGAGGGCACGCCGCTGCCGGGTCAGCCTTTCGATCCGCTGACGCTCTACGTCAAGGATCCGGGCTTCGATTATGCCGGGGTCGACGCCGAGACCTATGCTCGCGAGGCCCCCGGCGTGCAGGCCCGCATCCGCAAGGCGCTCGACGAGGCGACGGGGCTGATCCGCCAGCCGATCCGCGCCGAGATGCGGGCGATGGACCCGATGTTCATGGAGCCCGAGGCGGGGCTTGCATGGATCGACCCCGCGGGCAACGACATGCAACTGGTGCTCGGCACCCAGTCGCCGGATGGCGACGTGCGCAACATCGCCAGCATGTTCGGCAGCGAGGGCTCTCCGGTTCCGGATCTGCAAGGCGTGACCCTGCACAGCTGCTACCCCGGCGGCGGTTTCGGCGGGCGCGACAGCTCGCCGTTCTCGCTGATGCTGGCGCTGGCGGTGGCCTTTTGCGAGGGGAACCCGGTGCGGCTCGCCTATGACCGCTTCGAGCAGTTCCGCGTCGGGCTCAAGCGCCACGCCACCACGGCGGAAGGCACGCTCTATGCCCATGACGACATGCGGCTTGAGGCGGTGCAGCTTGAGATGAGCTTCGATGGTGGCGGGCGGCGCAACCTCTCGCCCTACGTGGCCTCGCTGGGGGCGCTTTGCGCGGGCGGCAGCTACCGGCTGCCGGTGGCCGACATCCACGCCGAGGCGCTGCACACCGAGAACATCTCGGGCGGCTCGCAGCGCGGCTTCGGCGGGCCGCAGGCCTATTTCGCTATTGAAACAGCGCTAGACGATCTTGCCGCCGCGCAGGGCTGGGATCCGATGGCGCTGCGCCGCGCCAACCTGATCGCCGAGGGCGACACCACCGTGACCGGCGGCCCCATCGAGCAATCTCTGAGCCTGCCCGAGATGCTCGACATTGCCGAGGCCCACCCGCTCTGGGCCGAGCGCGCCGCGATCCGGGCGGTGCACGAAGCGGAGGGGAGGAGCTATGGCACCGGGCTGGCCATGTCGCTGCAGGCCTACGGCACCTCGGGCGACGGCATGGTCGCGGCGGTGCATCTCGAGCGCGACGGCACGCTGACGGTGCAATCCGACGCGGTCGACATGGGCAACGGCTCGGCCACCACGCTCGGGGTCACCATCGGGCCGATCCTTGGGGCCAATGCCGCCCGCGTAGAGATGGGCGGCTACACGCTCTTCCCGCAGACCGGCCTGAGCGATGACAGCAGCAACCCCAAGCGCTGGGACGATCCGATGTGGACCCAGAAGGGCACCGGCTCCTCCTCGGCCTGCCTGACCGGGCTGCATCAGGTGAACACCGTGCAACAGACGGCGCAGGCGTTGCTCCGCGGCTCGCTGCTGGTCGCGGCGGCCGAGATCTGGGGGGCGGGGCCGCTGACGCCCGAGGATGTGGTCTGGGAGACCGGCGCGCTGCGGCCGGCGGGGGGGCTTGCCGAGCCGCTGACGCTGGCGGCGCTGGCCGAGGCGGTGCACGAGATGGGTCTGCCCACCGGCGCGCTGGGGCATGCCTATTTCCAGAACGGCTGGGTCGAGGCCGATTTCGACACCCCGGGCGGCGCGCTGCGGCTGCAGCTCGACGGGCTGGCCTATTACCGCGGCAGCAAGACCGCGCCGCAGCCGATCCCGCGCCGCGACGGCAGCTACCCCGCGCCCGAGACCGCGCGCTACTCGCGCTATGTCTGGGCGCCCTGCGTCAACGTGGTCGGGCTGACGCTCGACCGTGCAACGGGCACCGTGCAGGTCGAGAATGTGCTGAGCGTGCTCAATGCGGGCCACATCCACGTGCCCGAGCTGGTCTCGGGACAAAGCCAGGGCGGGGTGGCGATGGCGATCAGCTACAGCCTGCTCGAGGACATGCCGCCGGGCATGGCGGGCCCCGCAGACGGGCGCTGGAACCTCAACCGCTACCACGTGGCACGGGCCGGCGACGTGCCCCTTCGCGACCGCTACGCGCCCGGCGCGCGGGCGCAGGAGCTGATCACCGTGCCGCCGCCGCCGGGCAGTCCGCGGGTCGGGCGCGGCATCGCTGAGGCGGTGATGTGCTCGATCCCGCCGGCGATCTCCAACGCCCTGCGCGACGCCACCGGGGTGCGCTTCGCCTCGCTGCCGATCACGCCGGACAAGATCCTCGGAGGGCTTGCGCCATGACCATCCGCTTCACCGTCAACGGCATCGGCTTCGAGCTGCCCGACAGCCGGGGCGATGAGACGCTGCTGGATTTCCTGCACGACGATCTCAACCTCACTGGCACCAAGCTTTGTTGCGGCATCGGGATCTGTCGGGCCTGCACCGTGCAGGTCGTGAAGCCGCCAAGCCTCGCGCCGACGCCGACGATCAGCTGCTCGACCGCGCTGGCAACCCTCGACGGCACGCAGGTCTCGACCATCGAGAGCGTTGCCCGCGATGGTGTCCCCGACCCGGTGCAGCAGGCCTTCCTCGACCTGTTCGCCTTCCAGTGCGGCTATTGCGCGCCGGGCTTCGTGATGGCGGCGCGGATGTTCCTGACCGGGCTGCAGGCGCAGCCGGTGCCGCCCGAAGAGCTCGAGGCCGCGATGATGGAGGCCATCGGCAGCCATATCTGCCGCTGCACCGGCTATGTGCGCTATTTCGAGGCGCTGCGCGGGTTGGCCGAGGCGGTCAACGCGGGGGAGGCGATTGAGCTATGAGATCCCTCTTTGTTACCATTGGGATGGCGCTCTTCGCTCTCGCAGCCCCGGCAGGCGCGCAGTCCCCGCACGCGGTCTACGGCGCCGCCTGCGCCGCCGCCATCGCGCCGATCCCCGGCTTCGACTGCGCCGAGGGCGTCACCGTTCCGATCACCATCGACGGCGTCGAGATCACCGACCGGGCGCCCGCGACCTGCGACCGGCCCGGTCTGCTCGACAACGGGCCGGGCTCGGACGGGCAGTGCGTGCCGTTCTCACGCATCCTGAACCTTTCGACCGAGACCGCGCAGGTCTCGGTCATGTGCCGGCAGAAGATCTTCCGCAGCGCCGACAGCCCCGAGTTCGACGAGATCGACGTTATCGCCCACAACCCGGCCAGCGGCGCGACCTGCTGGTTCCAGGCCAAGGGGGCGGAGGGCGGTCCGGTCAGCGGTGCGGCGGTGCCGTCGCCCACCGACGCGAGCGGCGAGGGCTTCTGGGCCGCGCCAGAGACCGTTGTCGCCGATGGCTGCGGCACCTGTCATGACAACGATCCGTTCATGTATTCGCCCTTCGTCGGGCAGGTCTGGGGCCACGTGCCGACCAACCCGCTCGGGCCTTACGGCCATGTCGACGCGGGCTTCGGCTTTGCCGACTGGCCGACCCACGAGATGCTGCCGCGCGACAACGCCTGCCTTGGCTGCCACCGCATCGGGACCGGGCTCCTGACCCCGCCCGATCCGGCGAAGGAAAAGCCCGGTTCCTGCGGACAGCTGGCCTCCTGGATGACCGGCGCGCCCTTCGCTGGCGCCGATGAGGCGGCGCAGAGCTATCCGCTGAGCCACGCCATGCCGCCCTATTTCGGACTGTCGGAGGAGGCATGGGGCGAGATCTACGGCGCATCTGTCGCAGTGGTTCGGTCTTGTTGTGCCGACCCGACCCAGCCATTGTGCAGCATGCGCGAGATCCGCTCGTATCTGGAGGACCGTCCGAAACGATGAAGAATGCAGTGGCCTTTCCGCATTTGCTGAGAGCCAGAATCCTTTCGGACCTTCCATCTGAGGACAAGGCGGACTTTCTGAACCGGTGCGACGCGCGAACCTGCGAACATCCCGAGGTCCTGCTCGAACAGGACGTGGTGCCGCCGGGCCTGTTCCTCGTGGCGCATGGGCGCGTCGACGTGGTGCTGACCGGCGCGCGCGGAGAGCAGACGCTGCTGGCGCATCTCGGCCCCGGTGAGACCGTGGGCGAGATCGAGTGCATCTCGGGCGAGACCTGCATTGCGTGGTGCCGCTCGCAACCGCTGACGACGCTGCTTTTCTGCCCCACCGCGGTGGTTTACGATTTTCTGCGCGCGCCGCTCTTCATCCGCAACGTCGCCTCGGTGTTCCGAAGCCGCATGGCGCATGACAACGCGGTCAAGGCGCTGGACCAGCATGGCTCGCTCGAGCAGCGCCTCTTCCTGCGGCTGCGCAGCATGTGCGACGGGCGCGACCGGGTGCGCGCCAATCAGGCGGATCTCGCCGAGATCCTCGGGTGCTCGCGGCAAAGCGTGAACAAGGCGCTGGGGCGGCTTCGGGCCGATGGCATCATCGACGTGGCGAAAGGCCAGATCCGGATTCTCGACCAGGAGCCGACGCTTCTCTGAATGGCGCGACCCTGCCTCGCCAGCGCGCGATCTTGCCGCAGACGAGCGCCGTGTGACGCCGGACAGGGCGGCATTTCCCGGCGCAGCGATCCCGCGGGACGCTGTCCTGCGATGGCGCGCGGAACGCCCGGCCCGGCGGCGGTTGACCCGGATCAACGTGGTTTTGGAAACACTCTGTTAACCTTCCGGCACGAGTCTGTGCGAGGGGGTTCGGCAACAGCGGCAGCAACAAGGGGAGCGCCGCTTCGGGCATCGGTCGCATGGCTTGCAAGCAGCGATGCGCCTTGCGGATCGCCGATACTCAGGAGACCCAAGACATGCTGACCTTTCTCAAGATCTTGCCGGCGATCGCCGCGCTCGTGCTGATCCCGGCCTGCTCCAACCTGACGCCGCAGCAGCGCACCGTGGTGGGTGTCACAGGCGGCGCGGCTGCCGGTTTGGTGGCCGCCGATGTCTTCGGCGCCGACAAGAACTGGCGGGTGATCTCGGCGCTCGCCGGCGCCGCCGCCGGCACGCTGATCGCGCAGAACAGCGCCACCGGGCAATGCGCCTATTCCACCGGCAGCGGCGGCTATTACTACGCGCCCTGCCAGTGATCCTGTGCTCTCGGGGTGAGCCGGGGGCGGCTCACTCCATGGCGAGGATCATGTTGCGCACCACCGGGTAGATCTCGTTCTCCCAGCGGCGTCCGTTGAAGACGCCGTAATGCCCCACATTGGCCTGCAGGTGGTGGCGCTTGAGATGCGGCCTCAGCGTCGAGCAGAGATCATGCGCCGCGGTGGTCTGGCCGAGCCCGCAGATGTCGTCGCGCCCGCCCTCGACGGTGAGCAGCGCGGTGTTGCGGATCTTCGAGGGATCGACCTTGCGACCGCGGAAGGTGAAGTCGCCGGTGGCGAGCTCGGCCTTCTGGAACACCCGGTCGATGGTCTCGATGTAGAATTCCTCGGTCAGGTCGAGCACCGCGAAATACTCGTCGTAGAAGTCCTTGATCCGGCGCGCCTCGGCGTCCTCGCCGGCGGCGAGGTGATCGTAGAGCTTGCGGTGCTGCGCCTGGTGGCGCTCCATGTTCATCGACATGAAGGCGGTGAGCTGGACAAAGCCCGGATAGACCCGCCGCCCGGCGCCGGGATAGCGGAACGGCACCGTCGAGATCACGTTGCGCTCGAACCAGCCGAGCGGCTTCTCCTGCGCCAGTTCGTTCACCGTGGTGGGGCTCTCGCGCACATCCACCGGCCCCGCCATCAGCGTCATCGAGCGCGGCGTCGCCGGGTTGCGATCCTCCGACATCACCGCCACCGCCGCCAGCGCCTGCACGCAGGGCTGACAGACCGCGAGCACGTGGCCGCCGGGGCCGATGGTCTCCATGAAGCGGATGACGTAGTCGATATAATCCTCGACGCCGAAATCGCCGGCATCGCGCGGCACGTCGCGGGCGTTCTTCCAGTCGGTGATATAGACGTCGTGGTCGCGCAGCAGGGTCTTCACCGTGCCCGCCAGAAGCGTGGCGAAATGGCCCGAGAGCGGCGCCGTGACCAGCACCTTGGGCTGGGCGGTGTCGATGTCCTTGCGGAAGCGCAGCAGGTTGCCGAAGGGCAGGTCGAGCGCCACCTCCTCGGTTACCGGCACATCGCGGTTCTCGACCCGGACCGAGGAAATGCCGAAGCCCGGTCGCTCATGGGTGAGCTGGAAGCGCGAGATCATCTCGGCCAGCGCGGCGTTCTTGCGGATCAGATCGGCGAAGGGTCCGGCCCCTCTCGGGGCAAATGCCATCGCGGTGAGCGCGGCGGTGCGAAAAGGGGCGATAAAATCATCAAGTCCCTGGTAGGTGGCGTAGAGCACGGTGGTCTGACCCTCCTTCGTTGCGAAAAAACTAGCCAGAACCCGGGACCCATGCGACAAAAATCATGACGCAGTGCAGCATGCCGGACGAAAACGTCGGAAAGGGGGGAGCATGGCCAAGGCAACGCTCACGATTTCATCGAAGAACTACTCCTCCTGGTCGTTGCGCGGCTGGCTGCTGTGCAAGATGTCCGGGCTCGATTTCGCCGAGGCGCCGGTCGATCCCACCGATGCCGAGATGCGGCAGGAGCTCCTGCTTCTGTCGCCCACGGTGCGGGTGCCGCGGCTGACCCACGGCAAGGTGCAGGTCTGGGACACGCTGGCGATCGCGGAATATCTCAACGAATGCTTCCCGGAGGCCCGGCTCTACCCCGAGGACGTGGTGCGGCGCGCCCATTGCCGGGCCATCGCCGGCGAGATGCATTCGGGCTTCTACAATCTGCGCTCGGCGCTGCCGATGAACCTCAAGGCCCGCCACGAGCGCTTCAAGATCTTCTCGGGCGCGCGCCCCGACGTGGAGCGGGTCAAGGCGATCTGGCACGATTGCCTCGACGCCTATGGCGGGCCGTTCCTGTTCGGGCGGCCGACCGTGGCCGATGCCATGTACGCGCCGGTCTGCACCCGCTTCCGCACCTATGCGGTCACCCTCGACGACCGGCTCGAAGCCTATATCGACACGGTGCTCGACTGGGCGCCGATGAAGGAATGGACCGCCGGCGCGCTGGCCGAGCCGGAAGAGATCGAGGAGCTCGAAGTCGAGTTCTGAGGCGTCGCTTCAGGCCGCCGGCGCCAGCCGCCGCGCCAGCGCCAGCGCGCCGTCAAGCGCGCTGCCCTCGGCGGGGCGCAGCGCCTCGGCCATGTCCTTGGGCAGCCACTCCGCATAGGCGCCGGCCACCCCGCCGATCAGGCAGATCGGCTCTCCCGGCCGCCATCCCAGCGCATTGAGACCGGTCGCCACGTAGGCGGTACCGCGCCGCATCTGCAGCGCCGCCGCCGGGTCGTCCGGCGCCTGCGTGACCCGCGGCGCGAGCTGGCCGAAGGCCTCCGGCGTTGCCGTCGCGGCAAAGGCGATCACCCCGGGGGCGCCGCCAAGATCCTTGAGCAGGGCCCGCGTCACCCCGGTCTGCGCTTCGAGCCGGTCATGGGCGCGCAGGGTGTAGACCAGGATCTCGCGTCCGAGCCACGCCGCCGAGGCCTCGTCGCCCAGAACCAGCCCGTAGCCGCCGATGCTGCGGAAGCTTTCGCCATCCTGCCGGGCGAGGAAGCTGCCGGTGCCGAGCCCGGCGATGCAGCCGGTGGTCCGCCCCAGCGCGCCCACCACCGCGGCGCGGCGGTCTTCCTCGACCACCGGATGATCGAGGGGCAGGGCGCGCGCCACCTTCTCGGCCAAAGCCGGCCCGGTGACCCCCGCAAGCCCGAGATAGGCGGGGCAGGCGCGCAGCTCCTCGGGGCTCAGCCCCGCCGCCTGTGCCACCGCCCGCAGCCCTTCGGCGATGCGCGCCACCGAGCCGTCGAAATCGCTGGTGACATTCGCCGCGCCAAGGCTCACCACGTGGCGACTGCCCGCGTGTTCCAGAGCCACCCGGCAGGTCGAGCCGCCGCCATCCACCGCAAGGATCATCGCGACAGCTCCTTCATGCCGCGCTCGATGCCCTCGAGGGTCATCGGCACCATGCGCTCGCCAAAGATCTCCCGGATCATGCCGATGCTCTGGGTATAGGGCCAGTGGCGCTCGGGCACCGGGTTGATCCAGAGATGGTCGGGCCATTGCGCCCGCGCGCGTTCCAGCCAGACCTGCCCGGCCTCCTGGTTCCAGTGCTCGTTGGCGCCGCCCGGATAGGCGATCTCATAGGGGCTCATGGAGGCGTCTCCCACGAAGATGCACTTGTAGTCCGAGCCGTAGGTGTGCAGCACGTCCCAGGTGGCGGTCTGCTGGTCCCAGCGCCGCCGGTTGTCGCGCCAGACACCCTCGTAGAGGCAGTTGTGGAAGTAGTAATGCTCGAGATGCTTGAACTCGGAGCGCGCCGCCGAGAACAGCTCTTCGACCACCTTGATATGCGGATCCATCGAGCCGCCGATGTCGAAGAACAGCAACAGCTTCACCGCGTTGCGGCGCTCGGGGCGGGTTTTCACGTCGAGATAGCCATGCTCGGCGGTGGCGCGGATGGTGCCGTCGAGGTCGAGCTCGTCATGCGCGCCGTCGCGGGCCCAGCGGCGCAGCCGCTTCAGCGCCACCTTGATGTTGCGGGTGCCAAGCTCGACGCTGTCGTCGAGATTGCGGAAGGCGCGCTTGTCCCAGACTTTGACCGCGCGCCTGTGGCGGCTCTCGTGCTGGCCGATGCGCACGCCCTCGGGATTGTAGCCATAGGCGCCGAAGGGCGAGGTGCCGGCGGTGCCGATCCACTTGTTGCCACCCTGGTGCCGGCCCTGCTGCTCGCGCAGACGCTCCTGCAGCGTCTCCATAAGCTTGTCGAACCCGCCCAGCGCCTCGATCTCGCGCTTCTCTTCCTCCGAGAGGTGCTTTTCGGCCATCTTGCGCAGCCAGTCCCCGGGCAGCTCCACCGCCTCGAGCACCTGCTCGAGCCCGATCTCCTCGAGCCCTTTGAACGCGGTGGCGAACGCCCGGTCGAAGCGGTCGAGATGGCGCTCGTCCTTCACCATCGCGCTCCGCGCCAGGTAGTAGAACCCCTCGACGTCATAGGTCGCCAGCCCCGCGCGCACCGCCTCGAGAAAGGTCAGGTACTCGCGAAGGGAGACCGGCACCTGCGCGGCGCGGAGGGCTTCGAAGAACGGTACGAACATGAGAACTCCGGTTCGGGGCTCGCCTTATCCTACGCGAAGCAGCCCCGGTCGCAACCAACCCCTGCGCGGCACCGCGTGAAAACCCGGCCGGTCCGGCGTTCTGCCGCGCTCTCCGGCGTTTCCGGCCAACACGGCCCCGGTCTTCTTCTGGCCAGAAATATCTCGGGGTGAATGACGCCGCAGGCGTCAGAGGGGCAGCGCCCCTGCCTTGCCTGCCGGTCTTGTCCAACTGCCGTGCCCGGCTGTCCGGCCGATCCGCGGCCCCGGGATCAGGTCGCGAGCTTCTCGATGATGATCGTCGCGATCAGACCGGCCAGCCCGAAGGCGATGGCATAAACCACCACGAACTGAGCGATATCGGCGAGGTCGCCCTTGCGGCGCTTGGCGGTCAGCCCGCCGATGATGGCCCCGATGAGAACCCCGGCTATCACGATCATCCTGCGCCCCTGCCTCCCTTGAGCGGATTGAGCGAGCCGATCTCGCGCTGCTTGGCGCGGACGGCCCAGTCCGGGCCGAAGCCGTATCGTGCCCAGCCGAGGGAGTCCAGCTTGACCAGCCGGCTTTCCGAGGCGCGTCCGGCCAGGTCGAGCGCCTCGCTGCGCAACAGGAGCAGCGTCGAGAGCAGCGCCGCGTTCTCGTGGCGCATGGCGGTGTCGAGATGCGGCGCGGTGCGCGCCAGCGCCGCCTCAGGGTCATTGTCGTGGATATCGTAGGCGGCGAGCTGCGCCGCCACATAGGCCCGGTGCAACGCTGTGTTCGGAGCGCGCTCGAACGTCTGTTGCGCGCGTAGGAAGGCGCGTCGCGCCGCCTCGCTGTCGCTGCCCTGCAGGAGCCGGCCCATGGCGTAGTGCGAAAAGCCCAGCCGGTGATCGCTCCAGCCTTCGCGCTCGGCGATCGAGAGCGCGGTCGAGGCGGCCTTGAGCCGGGCGCCATATCCCGCGCCGGGACCGAGCGCTGTCTGCACCGCCTCGCTCCAGGCCCGCGGCGTGGCCGGCAGCCGGCGCGCCTGCTGTCTGGCGCCCGCCGGATTGGCGCGCGCCAGGATCGCCGGCAAACGTGCGGCAACCTCGTCACGGCGCATGCCCGAGCGCAGGGCGGGATCGTAGAACACCCGCAGCACGGTCATGTCGTAGCCGGTCAGCACATTGTGCACGTTGTCGTCGTTGAACACGCTGTCGCCGAGCCGGTAGAGATCGTTGAGCGGGCCCAGCGCCTGCGCGATCTCCTCGTGCAGGCAGTCGCGCAGCTCCTGCGGGGCGGCATCGGCGGGCAGGAAGATCGCCACCCGCTCGCGGGTGGTGACCGTGGTCCAGCTCACTCGGCGGCTGTTGCGCGCGGCGAGGTATTCCTGCAGCGAGCTGACATTCGGCACCACGAAGCAGGCGGCCTGCGGCAGGTGCCGGCGGATCTCCTCGCGCGGCACCGCGACAAGGGTGATGTTGGCCTCGGGGGCGCGCACGCGCTCGATCTCGATCCCGGCCTCGCGGCGCAGCCGCTGCAGCAGCCGGTCGAGATCCTGCCCGAGCGTCTGCGGGGCCTTGCCCTGCACGGTGACGGTCACCGGGGTCTCGAAGCGTGAGAAGCGTTCGAGCGCGCGGCCCGATTCGAGCGCAAAGGCCAGCTCGAGCACGTCACGTGCGAGATCGGTGTTCGACACCGTTGGCGGCGCGGGATGCGCCTGGGCGAAACTCTTCATCGCCGGCAGCGGCCCGAGATCGCCGAGCGCCGCAGCGGCGCGGCTCGCGGTTTCCGGAGACGCGACCGGCACGCAGGAGGCCAGCCACATCAGCACCGGAAACAGCAGCCCGCGCATCAGGGCCTCTGATACTTGATGAAGGGCGTCAGGGTGCCGATCCGGTCATAGAGCTGGCGGGCGGTGTGGTTGAACTCCTGGGTCATCCAGTAGACGGACGGCGATCCGGCCTTGTCGGCTTCGGCGTAGACCGCCTCGATCAGCGCCCGGCCGACGCCCTTGCCCCGCGCCTCGGGCGCGGCGAAGAGATCCTGCAGGTAGCAGACATTCTCGATCCGCCAGCAGTGGCGATGGAACAGGTAGTGCACGAGGCCGACCGGCTTGCCGTCGCTTATCGCCAGCAGCGCGTGATACTCGTGCGCGTCGTCGTCGAGGAGGCGCGCGAAGGTGGTCGTGTAGACTTCCTCGCTCACCGAGGCCTCGTAGAAGGTCAGGTAGCCGGTCCAGAGCTTGCGCCAGCTCTCTTCGTCAGCGGCCTCAAGCGGGCGCACGGTCACGGTGTCTTGGGTCATCAGCCAGTCTTGCCTGTTTGTCGATGCTGCACGGTTGCGGGTCTGTCGCCCGCCTTGCGCCGAGTATAGGCACAAATTCCGGCGCGACCCAACGCTGAACCTCGGGCCCGGCGGATTTCGCCGCCCCGTGGTGCAGAAGGGTGCAAGCAATTGATCTGACAACGAAGCCTGCGAGAGATTTTGCAACAGATTGCGGTTGCGTCACGGCGCTGGCCGCGGGCAAAGATTTTTCGAACGAAAAATCTCGAACAGGGTCCGGGTGGCGCGAAAAATCTTCCTGAGAAGATTTTTCGGGCGCGGGGATCAGCCGCCGGTGTGGCTCATGTGGCGTGAGACGCGGCCGTCGACGCTCTGGCGCGAGTAGTCGAAATCATGGCCCTTGGGCTTGCGCTCGATGGCGGCGCGGATCGCTTCTTCGAGCGGTGCATCGGTCCCGGGGTGGTTGCGCAGGGCGCTGCGCAGGTCGGCGTTGTCTTCCTGGCCCAGGCACATGAAGAGCTCGCCGGTGCAGGTCAGGCGCACACGGTTGCAGCTCTCGCAGAAATTATGGGTGAGCGGGGTGATGAAGCCGATCTTCTGCCCGGTCTCCTCGATGCGCACGTAGCGCGCCGGCCCGCCGGTGCTCTCGGGCAGGTCGGTGAGGGTGTACTGCTCGGCCAGCCGCGCCCGCAGGTCGGTCAGCTTCCAGTACTGGTCGAGCCGGTCCTCGTTGCCGATATCGCCCATCGGCATGACCTCGATCCAGGTCAGGTCCATGTCGCGCGTGGCGCACCATTCGGTCATCGAGAAGAGCTCGTCCTCGTTGAAACCCTTGAGCGCCACCGCGTTGAGCTTGACCCGCATCCCCGCCGCCTGCGCCGCGTCGATGCCGCGCAGCACTTGGGGCAGGCGGCCCCAGCGGGTGATCTCGGCGAATTTCTCCTCGTTGAGGGTGTCGGCGGAGATGTTCACCCGGCGCACGCCGGCCTCATAAAGCGGCTTGGCGAATTTCTCGAGCTGCGAGCCGTTGGTGGTCAGCGTCAGCTCGCGCAGGGCGCCCGAATCGAGATGACGGGTCATCGACTGGAAGAACTTCAGGATGTCGCGCCGCACCAGCGGCTCGCCGCCGGTGATGCGCAGCTTCTCGACCCCCATGCCGATGAAGGCCGAGCACAGCCGATCGAGCTCTTCCAGCGTCAGCAGCTCCTTCTTGGGCAGGAAGCTCATGTTCTCGGACATGCAGTAGACGCAGCGGAAGTCGCAGCGGTCGGTGACCGAGACCCGGAGATAGGAGATCGGGCGCGCGAAGGGATCGATGAGCTTTTCCATCCGGGAAACCTAGGCGCGATTGCGCCGCTCGGCAAGGATGGACGCGATTGTCAGCCCCGGCCATTGGCCCTAGGCTGCCGGCATGAAAGCCATTTACCTTCTCCCCGTGTTATTGCTCTCCGCCTGTGGCGACGTCATGTCCCCGGCCCAGCAGGAAGAGCCCGTCACTGCCGCCGCGGCCTCCGAGGCCGAGGCGCAACGCCCCGAGGCGCGCCCCGCTGCCGGCATCGCCCCGCCGGTGGGCGCCCGCACCGCCGAACAGTTCGACACCACCACCGCCGAAGAGCGTGTCGCCGCGGCGGCGGCGCCTGCTGCGGGCGGCGAGAGCCGGCTCGGCACCACCGTTGTCTCGCTCGGCGATCCGTCGAAGCCGGGCTTCTGGCTCGAAACGCCGCTGGTGAGCGCCGAGGGGCCGGGCCGGGTGGTGTTCCCGGGCACCGGCAAATCGGCGCAGGTGACGCTGATTCCCATCGACGGGCCAAGCACCGCCGGCAGCCGCATCTCGCTGGCCGCGATGCGCCTGATCGAGGCGCCGCTGACCGACCTGCCCACGGTCGAGGTCTACGCCGGAGGCTGACCGCGTTCAGGCGCCCAAGTGCCCGGCAGATTTCGAGAAACCGCTTGGCAGCGGCGAGGGCTTTGTCCATGCTGCCGGCAAAGGACCGGGTCCCCTCCGAGGGGCCGGCCCGAGCCAACCCACTGGTCTTAGCCATTGGTCTTATATGCCCCCGACAGGCAACGTGTACTGTGGGGCCCGGAGAGGAAGGGAGGACCCCACCATGCACATGAGCGACACGCGCGAGATCAAGGCGCCCCGCGAGGTCGTCTGGGCCGCGATCCTGGACCCGGAGGTTCTCAAGCAATGCGTGCCGGGCTGCACCGAGATGACCGGCTCGCCGGAAGAGGGCTTCGAGGCCACTGTGGTGCAGAAGGTCGGCCCGGTGAAGGCGACCTTCAAGGGACAGGTCGCCCTGTCGAACCGCAACGAGCCCGAGAGCCTGACGCTGTCGGGCGAGGGTAAGGGCGGGGCTGCGGGCTTTGCCAAGGGCGGCGCCGACGTGACCCTGACCGACAAGGGCGACGGCATCACCGAGCTGCATTACGAGGTCGAGGCCAAGGTCGGCGGCAAGCTGGCGCAGCTGGGCAGCCGCATCATCGACGGCTTCGCCAAGAAGATGGCGGACCAGTTCTTCACCAACCTTCAGGACGCCGTCGAGGGGCCGTCCGATCCCGAGGACGCGCCGGAAGCCGAAGGCGAGGCGTCGGAAGAGGGCAAGAAGAAGGGCTGGTTCAAGCGCATGGTCTCGGGCTGAGCCCGCCGCGCGCGCCGCACTCGATACGACACCGCGGGCAGGCAAGGAGCCCGCGACCACCAAAGGACAACAGACAGGGACACCCAGGGAGGACTTGATGACCAAGGTGACGATGACGGTGAATGGCAAGGCCGTCTCGAAAGAGGTCTCGGGCAACACGCTCATGACCGAATTTCTGCGCGACGAACTGCACCTGACGGGCACCCACGTGGGCTGTGACACCAGCCAGTGCGGTGCCTGCGTGATTCATGTGGATGGCAAGAGCGTGAAGGCCTGCACGATGTTCGCGGGCGAGGCCGAGGGCGCCTCGGTGACCACCATCGAGGGCATGGCGAATGCCGATGGCTCGCTGTCGGTGATCCAGCAGGCGTTCCAGGACCATCACGGCCTGCAATGCGGCTTCTGCACGCCGGGCATGGTGATGACCGCGGCGGCGCTCCTGAAGGAGAACCCCAAGCCCACCGAGCACGAGGTGCGCGATTACCTCGAGGGCAACATCTGCCGCTGCACCGGCTACCACAACATCGTGAAAGCGATCCTGGCGGCGAGCGGGCAGGATGTGAGCGGCATCGCCGCCGAGTGAGTTAGCGAACGACCGGAAAGGCCGGATCGGCGGGTGGAGGACCCGCCGGGGCACGGCGTCCGGTCAGGATTTGCCAAGGCGGGGGCTGCCCGCCACACCCAGGGAGGAGTTTTCATGCCCAAGGATCATGGCATCGGAGCCTCGCAGAAACGCCGCGAGGACGTGCGTTTTCTGACAGGCGCCGGTCAATACACCGACGACATCAACACCTACGGCCAGACCTATTGCGTGTTCCTGCGCTCGGACGTGGCGCACGGGACCATCAACAGCCTCGATACCAGCGATGCCGAGGCCATGCCCGGCGTGGTGCGGATCTTCACCGGCAAGGATTTCGAGGGCATCGGCGGTCTGCCCTGCGGCTGGCAGGTGACTGACAAGCACGGCGAGCCGATGAAGGAGCCGGCGCACCCGGTTCTGGCCCAGGGCAAGGTGCGCCACGTGGGCGACCCGATCGCCGCGGTGTTGGCCGAGAGCCTCGAGGAGGCGCGCAACGCCGCCGAGGCCATCGTCTACGACATTGCCGAGCTTCCGGCGGTGGTCGACATGAAGGCCGCGCTCGAGGCCGGTGCCGCCAAGGTGCATGACGATCTCGACGACAACCTCTGCTACGACTGGCAGTTCGGCTCGGACCAGGCGGCCATCGACGAGGCCTTCTCGAACGCCGCGCATGTGACCACGCTGGATCTGGTGAACAACCGCCTCGTGGCCAACCCGATGGAGCCGCGCGTCGCGCTGGGCGAGTACAACCGCGCCAACGACGAGAGCACGCTCTACACCACCTCGCAGAACCCGCACGTGATCCGGCTGCTGATGGGCGCCTTCGTGCTCGGCATCCCCGAGCACAAGCTGCGCGTGGTGGCCCCGGATGTGGGCGGCGGTTTCGGCACCAAGATCTTCCACTACGCCGAGGAGGCCTTCGTCACCTTCGCATCTAGGCAGATCAACCGCCCCGTGAAGTGGACCTCGACCCGCTCCGAGGCCTTCATGTCCGACGCCCATGGCCGCGACCACGTGACCAAGATCGAGCTGGCGCTCGATGCCGACAACAACTTCATCGGCCTGCGCACCGATACGCTGGCCAATATGGGCGCGTATCTGTCGACCTTCTCGTCGTCGGTGCCGACCTGGCTGCATGGCACGCTGATGGCGGGCAACTACAAGACCCCGGCGATCCAGGTGAACGTGAAGGCCGTCTTCACCAACACCGTGCCGGTCGATGCCTATCGCGGTGCGGGCCGCCCCGAGGCGACCTTCCAGCTCGAGCGGCTGGTCGACAAGGCGGCGCGCGAGCTTGGCGTCGACCCGATCGCGCTGCGCCGTCAGAACTTCATCGACAGCTTCCCCTACGCGACCCCGGTGGCGGTGGAATACGACACCGGCGATTACACCGCGACCATGGACAAGCTCGAGGAGATGATCGACCGCGAGGGCTTTGACGCCCGCCGCAAGGAGAGCGAGGCCAATGGCAAGCTGCGCGGGCTCGGCATCAACTGCTATATCGAGGCCTGCGGCATCGCGCCGTCGAACCTCGTGGGGCAGCTCGGGGCGCGCGCCGGTCTCTATGATGCAGCCACCGTGAGGGTGAACGCCACCGGCTCGATCTCGGTCATGGTGGGGGCGCATTCCCACGGACAGGGCCACGAGACCGCCTTCCCGCAGGTGGTGGCCGAGATGCTCGGCATCGACGAGAGCATGATCGACATCGTGCATGGCGACAGCTCGAAGATCCCCTTCGGCATGGGCACCTACGGCTCGCGCAGCCTCGCGGTCTGCGGCTCGGCCATGGTCCGCGCCACCGAGAAGATCATCAACAAGGCCAAGAAGATCGCCGGCCACCTGCTCGAGGCCTCGGATGCCGATATCGAGCTCAAGGACGGCCAGTTCACCGTCGCGGGCACCGACAAGTCGGTGGCCTGGGGCGACGTGACGCTGGCCGCCTACGTGCCGCACAACTACCCGCTCGAGGATATCGAGCCGGGGCTCGAGGAGACGGCCTTCTACGACCCGGCCAACTTCACCTATCCCTCGGGTGCCTATGCCTGCGAGCTCGAGCTCGATCCCGAGACCGGCCGCGTCACCATCGAGCGCTTTGCCGCCGCCGACGATTTCGGCAACGTGGTGAACCCGATGATCGTCGAGGGGCAGGTGCATGGCGGCCTGGCGCAGGGCATCGGGCAGGCGCTGCTCGAGAACTGCGTCTATGACGAGAACGGCCAGTTGCTCTCGGCCTCCTACATGGACTACGCCATGCCGCGCGCCGAGGACGTGCCGTTCTATCAGGTCGACCATTCCTGCGCCACGCCCTGCACCCACAACCCGCTCGGGGTGAAGGGCTGTGGCGAGGCCGGCGCCATCGGCTCGCCGCCGGCGGTGGTCAACGCGGTGATCGATGCGCTGCATTCGGGCGGTTACACCCATGTCGATCACATCGACATGCCGGTTTCGCCGCACCGTGTGTGGAAAGCGATGCAGGGCTGAGCCTCTTTCCGGCGGCATCGCTTGACGGCGCCGCCGGATCGTTGAGTATTTGGAACGTGAAGAAGGGCAGGGCGCTGCGCCCGGAGACCCTTCGACAGGAGGATTGAAGATGTACAGCTTCGAGATCGAAAGCCCGACCAGCGTCGCCGACGCGGTGGCCGCGCTGGGCAAGGAAGAGGCGCAGGCGCTGGGCGGCGGGCAGACGCTGATCCCCTCGCTGAAGGCGCGGCTCGCGGCGCCGTCGGTGCTGGTGAGCCTGGCGAAGATCGACGAGATCAAGGGCGTCTCCATCGATGGCGGCACGATCACCATCGGCGGCGGCACCACCCATGCCACCGTGGCGGCGGAGGTGGGCGGCGCCTACCCGGCGCTGGCCGATCTGGCGGTCAATATCGGCGACCCGGCGGTGCGCAACCGCGGCACCATCGGCGGCAGCCTCGCCAACAACGACCCCTCCGCCTGCTACCCGGCGGCGGCGCTGGCCTCGGGGGCGACCATCGTCACCAACACCCGCGAGATCGCGGCGGACGACTATTTCGAGGGCATGTTCACAACCGCGCTCGAAGAGGGCGAGATCGTCACCGCGGTCAGGTTCCCGGTGCCGGAGGCCGGGGCCTATATCAAGTTCGAGCAGCCCGCCTCGCGCTTTGCGCTGGTTGGCGTGTTCGTGGCGAAATACGCCGACGGCGTGCGTGTGGCGGTGACCGGCGCCTCCGAGGATGGCGTGTTCCGCTGGTCCGAGGCCGAGGCGGCGCTCACGTCGAATTTCAGCGCCGAGGCGCTCGACGGGCTGTCGCTCTCGGGCGACGGCATGATCTCGGACCTGCACGGCTCGGGCGACTATCGCGCCCACCTGATCGCGGTGCTGACCAAGCGCGCGGTGAAGGCCGCCGCGTAAGCTGCGATAAATTCAGGCGATTTGACCCCCGGCATGAAAATGTCGGGGGTCTTTGCATCTTTAAGAGAAGCGCGGCATGCCTATATGCGGGAGGAGACGCAGCAGAAAGGCCGCACATGATCCCCGCATCCGTTCTCGATCTCTCGATGGTGCCCGAAGGCGGCACCGTCGCCGACGCGCTGAACAACACGCTCGATCTGGCGCGCCACGTGGACGGGCTGGGCTATCACCGGTTCTGGCTCGCCGAGCATCACAACATGGTGGGCATCGCCTCGGCGGCGACCTCGGTGGTGATCGGGCAGGTGGCCGCCGCCACCAGCAAGATCCGCGTCGGCGCGGGTGGCATCATGCTGCCCAACCATTCGCCGCTGGTAATCGCCGAGCAGTTCGGCACCCTGGCCACGCTGTTCCCCGACCGCATCGATCTCGGGCTTGGGCGGGCGCCGGGCTCGGACCAGATCACCGCCATGGCGCTGCGCCGCAACCACACCTCGTCGGATCGCTTCCCCGAGGACGTGGTCGAGCTCATCGGCCTGTTCCAGGACGCGAGCGAGGGCCAGCCGGTGCGCGCGGTGCCGGGCGAAGGCACCCATGTGCCGGTGTGGATCCTCGGCTCCTCGCTTTATGGCGCGCAGCTTGCGGCGCATCTCGGGCTTCCTTATGCCTTCGCCTCGCATTTCGCCCCCGACGCGCTCGATCAGGCGGTCGAGATCTACCGCGACCGTTTCCAGCCCGGCATCACCGACAGGCCGCGCTTCATGCTCGCCGCCAATGTCTGGGCGGCCGAAACCGAGGCCGAGGCGCTGCGGCTCAAGACCTCGCAGCAGCAGGCCTTCATCAACCTGCGCAGCGGCCGGCCCGGCAAGCTGCCGCGCCCGGTGGACGACATCAACGACGTCGCCGATCCGCGCTACGTGGCGATGGTCGAGCAGGCGCTGAGCGTCAGCGCGACAGGCGACCGGGCGCAGGTGGCGGCCGGGCTCGCGCGGCTGATCGAGCGCTACCGTCCCGACGAGCTGATCCTGTCGAGCGCGATGCACGATCCGAAGGCGCGGCAGCTGAGCTATGCTATCGCGATGGACGCGCTGCAGGGACTCGGGGCGCGGGCGGCGTAAAACCGCGCGCCCGTTCAGGCTCTGGAAAGGTCTTGTGCGTATCTGCTCTTGCAGGAGATTCCTGAAGGAGCGCTGGGATGTGGTTTTCCCGCAGGTCGAAGAACAAGGTCCAAACCGAGGTTACGGGCGACGAGGCGATTTTGCAGATCGTCGAACGCACGCAGGCCGTGATTCACTTCGCCCCCGACGGCACCATTCTGCGGGCGAACGAGAATTTCCTCGCCGCGCTCGGCTATCCCGACGAGAGCGAGGTCGTCGGCAAGCACCACAGCATCTTCGTGCAGAAGAAATACCGCGAGTCCGAGGCCTACGCGAAATTCTGGGAGGATTTGCGCGCCGGCAAGTTCTTCTCGGACGAGTTTCCGCGCATCACCAAGGACGACAAGGTGATCTGGATCAGCGCCACCTACGCGCCGGTCTATGACGCGGCCGGCGAGGTGGTGCGCATCACCAAGATCGCCACCGAGATCACCGGTCAGCGCCAGGCCATCCGCGCCATCGCCGACGGGCTCGAGGCGCTGAGCGCGGGGGATCTGTCGCACCGGGTGACGCTCACCGCGCAGGACCGGCTGCGCGAGCTGGCCGATGCCTTCAACGCGGCGGTCGACCATATCTCGGGGCTGATCCGTCAGGTGCAGACCGTCTCGGGCGAGATCGACAGCGTCGCG
Organism: Salipiger sp.; assembly: GCF_059781815.1. NCBI lineage: Bacteria > Pseudomonadati > Pseudomonadota > Alphaproteobacteria > Rhodobacterales > Roseobacteraceae > Salipiger > Salipiger sp. The sequence goes on from NZ_JBYNAH010000006.1 coordinate 28,923, forward strand.
ACCGAGATCGGCGACAATTCCGACGAGCTGTCGCAGCGCACTGAGACCCAGGCGGCCACACTGGAAGAGACCGCCGCCGCGGTGGAAGAGCTCAACGCCAACGCCAAGTCCGCCGCGGACTACGCCACCGAGGTGGGGCGCGAGGCGGAGGAGACCAAGAGCGCTGCCGAAGGCAGCAGCAAAGTGGTCGAGGACGTGACCGAGGCGATGAAGCGGATCGAGACCTCGTCGGATTCGATCTCGCAGATCATCTCGGTGATCGACGACATCGCGTTCCAAACCAACCTTCTGGCGCTCAATGCCGGGGTCGAGGCCGCGCGCGCGGGCGAGGCCGGGCGCGGCTTCGCGGTGGTGGCCTCCGAGGTGCGCACCCTGGCGCAGCGCTCAGCGGAATCGGCGCAGGAGATCAAGGCGCTGATCAGCGAAAGTGGTATTCACGTCAAGGCCGGGGTCGAGATGGTCGGCCGCGCCAGCGGCGAGCTCGGCAACATCTTTTCCGGGGTCGACCGGATCTCGGATCGCATCCGTGAAGTGGTTCATGGGCTCAACGAGCAGACGATGACCCTGGGCGAGATCAACACCGCGATTTCCCAGCTCGATACGGTGACCCAGCAAAATGCCGCGATGGTGAACCAGACCGCCAGCGCGATCCGCAACCTGACGGAGAACAGCCGCACGCTGGCAGACGGTGTCCGGGTCTTCCGCGTGGCCGGCAGCCCGACCGCTGCGGTTGCTCTGGACACGCCGCCGCCGAGGGTCGCTGCAGGGTGGTGACGGTCTTCGGAGCGTTGCCTCAAGCGCAGGCAGCGAGGCTTGAGCCTTTGGGCCGCCGGACACGATCAGGGCTGGCCAGAACTGGCAGGACAAGAGCGATGCCGGCGCCCACCCTGCGACAGCCGTCGGCGTCGGCTGGCATGCGAACCGTCGGAGGCATCACTGCGGGATTGGCCGATCCGGGCGCGGGACGTGGGGGCTGCAAGACGGGGCGCGGGATGCGCAAGACGAGGGCGCGTGGATCACAAGAAAAAGCGTCATCGCACCGGGTCAGGAAGGCCTGTCTGCGCGCCGGCACAGCTTGGGGACAACCTCGTGTCCCGCCTCAGCGTTCGAGGATCAACCGCCCGCCGGCAATCTCCAGCCTGTCGAAGCGCTGGAGGTAGCTCATGCCCAGAAGCGAGGTCTGCATCTCGCCTTCGTTGACATAGGCGCGCAGGTTGCGGTCGGTGAACGGTCCCAACGCGACAGTCTCGAGACGCACCGGCGCGGTGCGCACCAGTCCGTTGGCGGTGTTGGCCTGGCCGCGAAAAATCAGCTCCTCGGGCGCAAGCCCGGCGCGCTCGGCATCGTCGCGCGACAGGACCATGCCCGTGGCACCGGTGTCGACCACGAAGCGGGTCGGCACGCCGTTGATCTCGAGTGAGACGTAATAATGCCCGTCGGGGGCCCGGGGAAGCTCGACCCGCCCATCCTCGACAAACACCGCCTGCTGCGGCATCACCGTCTGCCGGATGTCGCCCCAGAGGCCGACCGCCGCCACCGCGCCGAGCAGGATCAATGCCCAGACTCCGACATATTGCAGCTTGAGGCCCAGCCGGGTGCGGTCGCGCAGGAAGAACCACAGGATCAGAGCGACCGCGAGCAGTCCGAGATAGGCCAGACGTCCGTAATCGTTTCCTGTCATGGTCTCATCCGTGGCGCGGCGTTTCCGTCAGTGTAGGCTCTTCTGCGCCGGAGAACAGGCCTTATCCGACCGCGCCCACGTTGCGCAGCCCGTCGATGACGAACTGCACCGACAGCGCCGCGAGCAGCATCCCCAACAGGCGCGTGACCACGACGATGCCGGTATGGCCCAGCAGACGCTCGATGATCGGTGCTGCGAGGAACATCATGAGCACGATCAGCAGCACCGAAATCATCACCCCGATCACCGCCGCCATTTCCAGCGCCGAGCCGGTCTGGCCGACCAGCAGGATCATCGTGGCGATGGCCCCGGGGCCGGCGATCAGCGGGATGGCGATGGGAAAGACCGACGGATCGGGCAGGGCGTCTTCCTCCTCGGCCTTGTCCTCGCGCCGCTTGGAACGGCGCTCGAACAGCATGTCGAGGGCGGTGAGGAAGAGCAATATGCCGCCGGCGATGCGGAAGGCGGGCATCGAGATGCCGATGAAGCCGAGCACCTTCTCGCCGAAGAAGGTGAAGAGCATCAGGATCCCCATGGCGATGCCGCAGGAGCGCAGCGCCAGGATGCGCCGGTGACGGCTGTCCGCCCCGGAGGTCAGCGCGATGAAGATCGGGGTCAGCCCGATCGGGTCGATCACCACGAACAGCGTGGCGAAGGCGGTGATGAGAAAGGCGCTGTCCATGGCTCAGGGGTAGGCTGGCCGGCGCGGCCTGTCCAGCGTCGTGTTGCGGAGGAAAGTCTGCGCTTGTGTCACTGGGGGCTGGGGACGCTGCCCCCGCCCGCGCAGGGCGCGGACTCCCCCGGGATATTTGACGCCAGAAGAAGACATGGGCGAGTGCCCCTGGCTTCTCTTCGTCAAAAATACTCCCGCCGGAGGCAGGCCGGAGCCTGCGGCCGGGCGCTGCGGTGCGGTAGGGGCGTGATGTTCAGACCGGCTCGACCGAGCCGCCCGCGCGCTGCCAGTGGGCCAGCCCGCCGATATTGTGCACGTCCTCGTAGCCGAAGCGTTTCAGCATGCCCTTCGCCATGCCGGAGCGGGCGCCGCTGGCGCAATAGACCGCGATCGGTTTGCCGGAGCCGAGCTCGGGCAGGCATTCCGGGCTGCGCGGGTCGCAGCGCATGGCGAAGGCCGCCATCGGCACGTGCAGCGCGCCACTGGCCTTGCCGCTGGCCGCAAGCTCGGCGCCGTCGCGAATGTCGATCAGCACCACCTCGCCGGCGGCGGTCTTCTCCACCGCCTCGGCGGCGGTCATTTCGGGGCTGCGAAAGGCTTTGCGGAAGGCGAACATCGCGGATCTCCTGCTGTGGTTGCCCAAGCTATATGCATTCCATAATATGAATGTAAAGGCTGCGCGGTAACGTTCTCGCAATGTTCTCACTTTGCGATTGGCCAAGCCGGCGCTTTCGCCTATGTAACGGGCAATCCCGTCCCGGAGGTCTCATGCCAGAGCTGAAGCAGATCGAGGTTCGCGGCGCGCGCGAGCACAATCTGAAATCCATCGATGTCGACATTCCCCGCGACGAGCTGGTGGTCATCACCGGCCTGTCGGGCTCGGGCAAGTCCTCGCTTGCCTTCGACACCATCTATGCCGAGGGGCAGCGCCGCTATGTCGAGAGCCTCTCGGCCTATGCGCGGCAGTTCCTCGACATGATGGAAAAGCCCGATGTCGACCATATCGCCGGGCTGTCGCCGGCGATTTCCATCGAGCAGAAGACCACGTCGAAGAACCCGCGCTCCACCGTCGGCACGGTGACCGAGATCTACGACTATCTCCGCCTGCTCTTTGCCCGCGTCGGCACGCCTTATTCTCCCGCAACCGGCATGCCCATCGAGGCGCAGCAGGTGCAGGACATGGTCGACCGGGTGATGTCGATGGAAGAGGGCACCCGGGGCTACCTGCTGGCGCCGATCATCCGCGACCGCAAGGGCGAGTACAGGAAAGAGTTCCTCGAGCTGCGCAAGCAGGGCTTCCAGCGCGTCAAGGTCGACGGCCAGTTCTACGAGCTCGACGAGCCGCCGACGCTTGACAAGAAGTTCCGCCATGACATCGACGTGGTGGTCGACCGCATCGTGGTGCGCGAGGGGCTCGAGACCCGGCTGGCCGACAGTTTCCGCACCGCGCTGGATCTGGCCTCGGGCATCGCCATCCTCGAGACCGCCCCGAAGGAGGGTGAGCCCGAGCGCATCACCTTCTCGGAGAATTTCGCCTGCCCGGTGAGCGGCTTCACCATCCCCGAGATCGAGCCGCGGCTGTTCTCGTTCAACGCGCCTTTCGGGGCCTGCCCGGAGTGCGACGGGCTTGGTGTCGAGCTCTTCTTCGACGAGCGGCTGGTGGTGCCGGACGCCACGCTGAAGATCTCGGACGGGGCCATCGCGCCCTGGCGCAAGGGCAAGTCGCCCTATTTCCTGCAGACCATCGAGTCGATCGCCAAGCATTACGAGTTCAACAAGAACGAGCGCTGGAAGGATCTTCCGGCGCATGTGCAGCAGGTCTTCCTGCACGGCTCCGGCGACGAAGAGATCCAGTTCCGCTACGACGAGGGCGGCCGGGTCTACCAGGTCTCGCGCGTCTTCGAGGGGGTGATCCCCAACATGGAGCGGCGCTACCGCGAGACCGACAGCAACTGGATCCGCGAGGAATTCGAGCGCTATCAGAACAACCGCCCTTGCGGCAGCTGCGGCGGCTACCGTCTGCGCGAGGAGGCGCTGGCGGTGAAGATCGGCGGCCCGGACAACCTCCTGCACATCGGCCACGTGGTCGAGATGTCGATCAAGGAGGCCCATGCCTGGATCGAGAGCGTTCCGGCCAATCTCACCGGCCAGAAGAACGAGATCGCCCGCGCCATCCTCAAGGAGATCCGCGAGCGGCTGGGCTTTCTCAACAACGTGGGGCTTGAGTACCTCACGATGAGCCGCGCCGCGGGCACGCTCTCGGGTGGCGAGAGCCAGCGCATTCGCCTCGCGAGCCAGATCGGCAGCGGGCTGACGGGCGTGCTCTACGTGCTCGACGAGCCCTCGATCGGCCTGCACCAGCGCGACAATGACCGGCTCATCGGCACGCTGAAATCGCTGCGCGACCAGGGCAATACGGTGATCGTGGTCGAGCATGACGAGGACATGATCCGTCAGGCCGACTATGTCTTCGACATCGGCCCCGGCGCAGGCGTGCATGGCGGGCAGGTGGTGAGCCACGGCACACCCGATGCCATCGCCGCTGATGCCGGCAGTCTCACCGGCCAGTATCTTGCCGGCACGCGCGAGATCGCGGTGCCTGCCAAGCGCCGCAAGGGCAACAAGAAGAAGCTCAAGGTGGTCAAGGCCACCGGCAACAACCTCAAGGAGGTCACCGCCGAGTTCCCGCTGGGCAAGTTCGTCTGCGTGACGGGCGTGTCGGGCGGCGGCAAGTCGACCCTGACCATCGAGACGCTCTACAAGAACGCCGCGATGAAGCTCAACGGCGCCCGCGAGACGCCGGCGCCCTGCGAGACCATCAAGGGGTTCGAGCATCTCGACAAGGTGATCGACATCGACCAGCGCCCGATCGGGCGCACGCCGCGCTCCAACCCGGCGACTTATACCGGCGCCTTCACCCCGATCCGCGACTGGTTCGCCGGGCTGCCCGAGGCCAAGGCGCGGGGCTACAAGCCCGGGCGTTTCTCGTTCAACGTCAAGGGCGGGCGCTGCGAGGCCTGCCAGGGCGATGGCGTCATCAAGATCGAGATGCACTTCCTGCCGGATGTCTATGTCGAGTGCGAGACCTGCAAGGGCAAGCGCTACAACCGCGAAACGCTGGAGATCAGGTTCAAGGGCAAGAGCATCGCCGATGTGCTTGATATGACAGTGGAAGAGGCGCAGGAGTTCTTCACCGCGGTGCCCTCGATCCGCGAGAAGATGGATGCGCTGATGCGCGTCGGTCTGGGCTACGTGAAGGTCGGCCAGCAGGCCACGACGCTCTCGGGCGGCGAGGCGCAGCGGGTGAAACTGTCGAAGGAACTGGCGAAGCGCTCCACCGGGCGCACGCTCTATATCCTCGACGAGCCGACCACCGGCCTGCATTTCGAGGATGTGCGCAAGCTCCTGGAGGTGCTGCACGAGTTGGTCGAGCAGGGCAACACGGTGGTGGTGATCGAGCACAACCTCGACGTCATCAAGACCGCCGACCACCTGATCGACATCGGCCCCGAGGGCGGCGATGGCGGCGGCGAGATCGTCGCCACCGGCACGCCCGAGCAGGTGGCCGAAGTCGAGCGGTCGCATACCGGGCGCTACCTCAAGCCGATGCTGCGCGCGGGCAAGGTGGCGGCGGAGTAGGCGCTGGCCTTAGCCGTCTCCGATGCGCCCTCGCAGGCATCTGCGGGGGCGTTTCGCTGTTTCGCTGTTTCGCTGTTTGGTCCGGGATGGCAGACTACGCCGCACCGCGCCGTGACCTCGGTCAAGGACCGGAGGGAATGCGCTCCGTTACTCTGGCGGCCTGCCTGTCGGGCCTTTGGGGGAGGAGCCGCGATGTCCGCATTCGATCATGTCATGCGACTGGGGGCCTGCCTGACGCTTGCTCTGGCGGCCATGGAGGCGCGGGCCGAGCCGGTGCCCTGCGACGATCCGGGCTTTGTCGTGGAAGCGCCCGACGCGGCCGCGCACACAATGATCTGCGAGGCTGCGGGGCGCGCCAAGGAGGCGCTGGCGTTCTGCGAACTGGTGCCGGTCAAGCCGATTGTCATCGCCACGGAAGAGGGCGTGATCCACGGCATGGGGCGCTGCCTCGCGGCCTATGATTGCGCTCAGAACCGCATCCGGATCATCGCGCCAGATCTGATGCGCGCGCATCTGCTGCCCGAGGATCCGTATGCAGAGCTTCCCGACGCGGTGGTGTTCGGCTCGTTGCTGACCCACGAGATGGCCCATGCGGTGGTCGAACAGAGGCGCGGCGTGCAGCCCATCGCGCTGGTCGATCACGAGTTCATCGCCAATGCGATGGAGCTCTCGGCGATGCCGGCAGAGCATCGCCAGACGCTTCTCGATCTGGCGGGCATCACGCCGCCGGTCACCGCGGCCTATATCGATCTGCTGATCTACGGGCTGGCCCCACGGCGCTTCTCTGCCGCGTCGTATTATCTTTTCGAGGCGCAGGGCTGTGGCCTGGTGACGGGCATTCTCGACGGCAGCGTCACCTTCGTCGAGGAGCGCTGAACGCCGCAGCGCGGGACGGATCGCCAAAGAAAAAGCCGCGCCCTAGAGGGCGCGGCTTTGTGTTCGAGCGGAAGGCCCGATCGATCAGTCGGCCAGCGCCGCGAGGGCGCCGATCACGTTCAGCACCTTCCGCGTCTCGGGATCGACGCGGTAGACCACATCGTTGTTGCGGTAGTAGGTGCCGTCCGGCAGGCCGTAGCGGTCCGGGTTGCGCAGTACGACGTAATCGCCCTGAATGCGCTCGCCCTCGTGGTAGCGGCGCACCTCCTTGCGCACCTCGCGGCGGATCTCTTCGCGGTCCGAGCGGGTCTCTTTCTTCATCGCCTGACCCGGCGGGTTGCAGCCATTGTGCTTCTTGGCGAGGCCCGGCGGGCAGCCGTTCTGGGCGGCGGTGGCGGCGACGGGCATGCTCAGGGCGCCGGCGGACATGGCGGCGAGGACGAGGGTGCGGAACATTGCGTTTCTCCTTGATTGCTCAGGACTATAACGCATGTGCCGCAGGGATTTGTTCCCCCTCGGGAGGGCGTGAGCGGCGCACCGCTCACGCGCGTGTCGTCACTTCTTCATCGGGCAGGTGTTCACGCCGATCAGCGAATAGATCGGGCAGGTTCCGAGCAGCCCGGTCACCAGCGGGATGATGCCGAGCAGGTAGAGCCAGCTAAAGGCGCCATCGGTGAGGAAGAAGGCGAGCACCAGAAGCGCGCCCACGACGATGCGCAGGATCTTGTCGATCCCTCCGACATTCTTGGCAAACATGGATCATGTCCTTTCGTGACAAAACGGGGTCATACCCTGTCATTGCCCATCGCGGGGCCGCTGTCTGTGACATGGTCACCAAGCGGCGCGGTTACTGCGTCCAGTCCGGCGGGCGCTTCTCGAGAAAGGCGGCGATACCTTCCTCGGTGTCGCGCCAGAGCATGTTCTCGACCATCACCTCGCCGGCATAGGCATAGGCCTCGTCGAGCCCCATCTGGGCCTGCGCGTAGAACGCCTCCTTGCCGATCTTCACCGCAGCGCCAAGCTTGCCGGCCACGGTTTCGGCCAGCTCTGCTGTGGCCTCGGCCAACTGGTCGGCCGGCACCACGCGGTTGATCAGCCCCATGTCGCGGGCCTCATGGGCATCGGCGAAGCGGCCGGTCGAGAGCATCTCGAAGGCGTGCTTGCGCGGGATGTTGCGGCTGAGGGCCACCATCGGTGTCGAGCAGAACAGCCCGATATTCACCCCGTTCACGCCGAACCGCGTGCCCTTGGCGGCGACCGCGAGATCGCAGGAGGCCACGAGCTGGCAGCCGGCGGCGGTGGCGATGCCGTGAACCTGCGCGATCACCGGCTGGGGCAGGCGCTGCAGCCCGGTCATTACCTCGGTGCAGCGGGCGAAGAGATCGGCGAAATAGGCCTTGCCGCCATCCTCCGCCTGCCGGCCCTGCTGCATCTGCTTGAGATCATGCCCGGCGCAGAACGCCTTGCCCTCGCCCGAGATCACCACCGCGCGGATCGTGCGATCCTCCTTGAGCGCATCGATCTGCGCCTTCAGCGCGGCGAGCATCTCGTCTGAGAGCGCGTTTAGCCGCTCGGGCGCGGTCATGCGCAGATGCGCGACCGCGCCAGTGTCGTGACGTTCCAGCAGAGCCATCTTGTCCTCTCCCTCTGTTTGCGCTGAGGTTAGCCGTGCTGCGAGAGGGAGGACAAGCATGGCGCTGGCAATGACAGTCGCGGAGGTCGAAAGCTACCTCGCGGAGGTGTTCCCGCAGGTCGACGGCATGTTCGGCATCGACCGGCTGGACGAGGATCTTTTGGTGATGCGCCTTCATGTCTCCGACGCCCATCTGCGCCCGGGTGGCACCGTGTCGGGCCCGTCGATGTTCTCGCTCGCCGATGTTGCGGCCTATGTGGCGACGCTGGCGCGGATCGGGCGGCAGGCGCTGACGGTGACGACCCATTGCTCGATCGATTTCATGCGCAAGCCGGAGGCGGGCAGGGACCTGTTGGCCGAGGCGCGGCTGCTGAAGCTCGGGCGGAGCCTGAGCGTCACGGATGTGCTGCTGTTCTCGGAAGGCTCGGACAAGCCGGTGGCGCATGCCTCGCTGACCTACTCGATCCCGCCGGCGCCCGTGGGGTAGGGCGCAGGGCACTTCGCAACAAAAAAGGCGCGAGGAAAGCCTCGCGCCCAGGGGAAGAGGTTCCGTCAGGTCCGGGGATCAGCCCTGCCAGAACATGCGGCGTGCCTCCTTGTAGGCGACGTGCCGTTCCAGGCCGACATCACGCAGCAAATGGTCGTCGAGCTGACGAAGCGCACGGCGGGTGCGCTGGCGCTCGGACCACTTGGCCAGCACCACCGCGGTGCGCAGCGCGATTGCCGAGAGCAGCGGCAGCGGGCGCTGCGCGTCGAGATAGGCAAGGAGCGGGGCGTGGGCGGTGTTGGTCATGGGATGTCTCCGTAAGTTGTATTGATACAATATCCTTGATTTCCGTGATGTTTTGATACATTGTGCCAATATGGACGTCGAGAAAAACATTGTGACCGATACAATATCGGGTCTGTTCGATGCGCAGCCGGATGGGCCGAAATACCGCGCGCTCTCCGCGGCGCTGCGTCAGGGCATCGCGGGCAAGCAGCTCGGCAGCGGCGCACAGCTGCCGCCGGTGCGGGATCTGGCATGGCGACTGGGGATGACCCCGGGCACGGTGGCGCGGGCCTATTCCATCCTCACCGACGAGGGGCTTCTGGTGGCCGAGGTCGGCCGCGGCACCTTTGTCGCGGGGCAGGTCGAGACCAAGCCTCCGCTCTACATCACCCGGCCCCGGGCCGAGGAGGCCGACAGTCCAGAGCTCGTCAACCTGTTCACCTCGCGTCTTCCGGACCTCGGGCAAGTGGCTCTGATCAATCAGGGATTTCAGCGCCTGTCACAGCGTCCGGATCGCGCACTGCTGGAGTATCCGACCGCCGCGTCCTTCGCGCCCGCGCGCGAAGCCGTGGTCGGCTGGCTGTCGTCGATCCCGCTCGGCACGCTGCATCACGAGGACATCGTGCTGTCGCATGGCGCGCAGAGCGCGATCTCGCTGGTGATGCAGGCGGTGCTGCGCGGCCGGCGCCCGGTGGTGCTGGTCGAGGAACTGGCCTATCCCGGCTTCCGCCGCGCTGCCGAATTGATGCGGGCCGAGATTGTATCGGTCCCGATGGATGAACACGGCATTGTACCATCCGCTTTGGCTGAGCTTGCCCGAAAGCACGACGCCCAGCTGCTTTGTACCTCTCCCGAACTGCACAATCCCACCGTCGTCAAGACGCCGCCCGAGCGCCGCCGCGCGATCGCCGAGGTTGCCCGACGCAGCGGCTTCGACATTCTCGAGGACGATTGCACCTTCCTCGGCGACGATCACAACGAGACCTACCGCGCGCTGCTTCCCGCCAAGTCCTGGTTCGTGTCGTCGATCTCCAAGACCCTGACGCCGGCGCTGCGCATCGGCTTTGCCATCGCGCCGCAGGACAAGCGCCTGATGCTGCGACGGGTGGCCGAGAACGGCTTCTTCGGGCTCGCCAAGCCGCTGGCCGACCTGACGCAAGACCTGCTCGGGCGCGAGGAAACCCGCGAGATCGTGCGCTCGGTGCGCCGCCGAAATGCCGTCTATGTGCGCAGCACGGTGAACGCGCTTGGCGGCTTCGACCTGAGCTGGCACGAGGATTCGCCCTTCGTCTGGCTGCGCCTGCCGGCGGGCTGGCGCTCGGCCGCCTTCTGCCTCGCCGCCGAGCAGCAGGGGGTGCAGGTGCGCCCGGCGGAGGATTTCGCCCCGCGCACCGGCTTTGCGCCCCACGCCATCCGCATCGGCATGAACGCGCAGGTGGCGATGGCCGAGTTCGAGGCGGCGCTGGCGCGGCTGCGCCAGCTGCTCGACAATCCGCCGGAGCAGATTCTGGCCTGAAAGTGTGGGGTATTATTATACCATAATTTCAAGAGATTGTTTTTGCGTGATTAATTTGGATTTTGCCCGCTTGACTGGGGTTTCGGGACGCGTATAACCCCGCAATCGGAATTCGGGCCCTCCCGTGGGGTCCACTCAAGACAAGCTCCAAGACAAGCTCAAGGGCAACACGATGAAAACCTTCTCTGCAACTCCGGCAGACATCGAGAAGAAATGGATCGTGATCGACGCGGAAGGCGTCGTTCTCGGCCGTCTCGCATCGATCGTCGCCATGCGCCTTCGTGGCAAGCACAAGGCAACCTTCACGCCGCACATGGATATGGGCGACAACGTCATCGTCATCAACGCCGACAAGGTGCAGATGACCGGCAAGAAGCGTGAAGAGAACTTCTACTGGCACACCGGTCACCCGGGCGGCATCAAGTCGCGCACCAAGGCGCAGATCCTCGAGGGTGCACACCCCGAGCGCGTGGTGTTCCAGGCCGTCAAGCGCATGCTGCCGGGCAACCGCCTGTCGCGCAAGCAGCTGACCAACCTGCGTATCTATGCCGGCGCCGAGCATCCGCACGAGGCGCAGGCGCCCGACACGCTCGACGTCAAGTCGATGAACAAGAAGAACACCCGGGTGTAATCATGGCTGAACAGATCAATTCCCTGGAAGAACTGGGCGCCGCAGCCGGTGTGGATGCCGCTCCCGAAATCGAAGAAGCGCCCCGCGAGCCCGTCCGTGACGAGTTCGGCCGCGCCTATGCCACCGGCAAGCGGAAGGACGCGGTCGCCCGCGTCTGGATCAAGCCGGGTTCGGGCAAGGTCTCGGTCAACGGCAAGGAACTGAACGTCTACTTCGCCCGTCCGGTGCTGCAGATGATCCTGCGCCAGCCGTTCTCGGTGGCCGGTGTCGAGGACCAGTTCGACGTCTACGCAACCGTCAAGGGCGGTGGCCTCTCCGGCCAGGCCGGCGCGGTCAAGCACGGCATCTCGAAGGCGCTGCAGCTTTACGATCCGTCGCTGCGTTCGGCTCTGAAAGCCGCTGGCTTCCTGACCCGCGACAGCCGCGTCGTCGAGCGTAAGAAGTTCGGTAAGCGCAAGGCACGCCGCAGCTTCCAGTTCTCGAAGCGCTGATTTCACGCTTTCAAGATTTGCAAAGGGCCGCCCGGTTGGGCGGCCCTTTCGCGTTTCGGGAGGCTGTGCCAGCGGGGGGAGAAGATTTTTCACGGAAAAATCTTGGCCCGGTGGCGGGCGTGTGTTCAGAGCAGCCCGGCGTGGGGCCAGTGGCTGCGGGCCTCGGGCAGGCGGGCGATGACCGCCTCGTAATCCTTCGCGAAGCTCGGGAAGACCTGCTCGGCCAGCCCCTCGGGCAGGGCGCTGCGGTCTCCGGCGGCATTGACCGGGGCGCCGCCCGCCTCGGGCCGGGACGCGATGCCGGCAAAGGCGGAGAGCTCGGCGATGACGGGCGCGGTGAAGAGCCGCTCGTAGAGCGCGAGGAACCGCCGCTCTTCGGGAAAGACCTCATCGAGCCGCGCCAGCGTGACGTGGTAATCAGGATCGCTGGTGCCGATGCCGCCGGGTGCGAAGATCTTCAGGAAGGCCGCGCGGTCGTCGAGCGCCTCGTCGAGCCGGCTCTTGCGGCGGTACATCTTCAGAAGCGACCACGCACGCTCGATCGGATCGCGCAGGGTCATCACGGTCTTGACCTCGACGCCGCGGGCGGCAAAGCCCGCGTCGATGCGGCGGAAACTCTCGGTCGAGAGCGCCGCGTAGCCCGGGGTCACGTCGCCGGTGAGGCGGATGCCGGGTCGGTCGAGCAGGGCGCAGTACCACGGCACGTAGCGCTCGAGATCCTGCTGCAGCCACCAGCGCAGCACCTTGCCGCGCGGGCGGCGGTGCAGGCGCTGGACCAGCGCGAACTCGGCCCTTCGCCAGGCCGGCGGGCGCGGCATCAGGAAATGCGCCTTTTCCGGAACGGTGACAGCGTCCCAGACCTGCATCTCGCCCAGCGGGCCCATGTCGGCGCCCTCGGCCTCGCCGAGATAGGTGCGGATCCAGGTGGTGCCGGATTTCGAGGCGCCGGGGCAGAGGAGGAAGGTCTTGTCAGCCATGTGGTTGTGCATGCCTTGTGATCTGGGTCGGAGGGGGCGCTGCCCCCGTCGCGGCGGAGCCGTGATTCCCCCGGGATATTTTCAGCCAAGAGAAACCATGAACGGTGGCAGGGGCCAAGGCTTCACTCGTCGGGCGGGATGAGCCCGAGGCCGCGCAGGTAGATGCCGATGCCGGTCTCGAGCAGGGCTTCGGGCGGGAAGGGCGACTGGGTGCCGGGCGAGTTGCGGGCGAAAAGCTCGACCACGCCGTGGGAGAAGGCCCAGACATGGGCCGAAACCATCGAGGGCGGCGGGCGCTTGCCCGGCGGGATGTGCTGCGAGAGCTCGGCGGCGGCACGTTCGGGGATGCCGCGGGCGCGGGCCGAGAGGGCTGCGAGCTCGGGCGAGTGGTTGACCGAGATGCCGCTTTCGAACATCGCGATGTAATGGCCGGGATGCTTGCGGGCGAAGGCGAGATAGGCGCGGCCGGTGGCCTCGAAGGCCGCCAGTGCCGAGGGCCGGCCATCGTCATAGGCATAGGCCATGAGGTCGGCGAAGATCTCGTAGCCCTGGCGCGCGGCCTCGGCGATCAGGTCCTCGCGACCGTCGAAGTGCCGGTAGACCGCCGCCGGCGTCACGCCGGCGCGCTTGGCGGCTTCCGAGAGGGTGAAGCCGGTCGGGCCCTTCTCCTCGATCAGTTCGAGCGCCGCGTCGACAAGGGCCTGACGCAGGTTGCCGTGGTGATAGCCGCGCTTGGGCATCAGGCGTCCCAGACCTCCGGGCCGCCGGAGATCTTCGGATCGGGGGCGCCCACCACGCGGGCATCCTTCTCGGCGTAGTCGAGATGGCTCAGCACGTGGCGGATCGCGGCGAGGCGGGCGCGCTTCTTGTCGTCGGAGCGGATCACCGTCCAGGGCGCGGCGGCGCTGTGGCTGCGCGACAGGGTCTCCTGGATGGCAGAGCTGTACTCGTCCCAGCGCTTGAGCCCCTCGACGTCGATCCAGCTCAGCTTCCATTGCTTGAGCGGATCCTCTTCGCGCTTGAGGAAGCGGCGCAGCTGCTCGGCCCGGCCGACATTGAGCCAGAACTTGAAGACCCGGATGCCTTCCTCGACCAGCATGGATTCGAAATCCGGAACCTGGGCGAAGAAATGCTCGCGCTCGGCCTCGGTGCAGAAGCCGAAGACCTTCTCGACCACGCCGCGATTGTACCAGGAGCGGTCGAAGAACACGATCTCGCCGCCCGCCGGCAGGTGCTCGATATAGCGCTGGAAGTACCATTGCGTGGCCTCGGTATCGGAGGGCTTGGAGAGCGCCACCACGCGGGCGCCGCGTGGGTTGAGGTTCTCGCGGAAGCGCTTGATTGTGCCGCCCTTGCCGGCGGCGTCGCGGCCCTCGAAGATGCAGGCGATGCGCTGGCCGGTGGCCTTGGCCCAGCTCTGCATCTTCACCAGCTCGATCTGCAGCGCCTCCATCTCCTTGAGATAGGCCTTGTTCTTCATCTCTTCCGAGTAGGGATAGGAGCCGGAGAGGATCTCATCCTTGTCGGCGCGTCTGAGCGCGTTGCGGATGTCGCCGGGGGCGTCGTCCTTGAAATAGCTGCTGATGGCGCCGTCGAAGGGAGTGCTCAAGGCGGGGATCCTGTTGCTGTTGGGTGCGGGGCAATATGGGATGTAAATGCGATTAACGCAAACCCGCACGGGCGGCGACCCGGTCGATGGCGGCGTACATCTGCGCCGCTGCCGCGTGCTGCGCGGCATGGCCGATACCGGGCAGCACCACGAGATTGGCGCCGGGGATCTGGCGCGCGGTCGGCACCGAATGGATCTGCAGACCCACGGTGGTGTCGGCATCGCCGTGCAGGATCTCGACCGGCAGCTCGAGCGCGCCGTAGCGCGGCAGCATGCGGGCGATCTCGGCTTTCAGGCTGGCGCGCTGGAGGGCGTTCTCGTGCAGGCTGGCGGGGCGGAGGGCGAGCTCGGCGCCGATATGCTCGGCATAGCCCGGCGGCACCGGCTGCGGCGCGAAGACGCCGGCGATGGCGTCGAGCACGCGGTCCTCTCCGGCCAGCGCCGAGATCGCCGGGTTGGCGATGCCGGCCAGCGGGCCGGAGGTCAGACGGTAGAAGAACGGCACGCCGCTGTCCCAGGTCTGCGACGCGGCCGAGACCAGCACCAGCCCCGAGGCGCGCTCGGGGTGCTCCACCGCCCAGGCCAGCGCCACCGCGCCGCCATAGGAATGGCCGAGCACGATCGGGCGCTCTGCGCCGAGCTGGCGGCTGGCGGCGCTGAGCAGCGCGGCCTGCTCCTGGATCGAGGCACCGCCGCGGTCGATGCGCGGCGTGTAGCCCATGCCGGGCCGGTCGAAGGCGATGACCCGGTAGCGCCGCGACAGCTGGTCGACCGCGCGGAAGGTCCAGTCGCGCAGGTTGCCGCTGGCGCCGTGGATCAGCACCAGAGGCGGGCCGCTGCCCTTCTCGACGTAATGGATGCGGTGGCCCGAGACCTCGAGGAAGCGGCCCTCGGGCGGGTAGGCTTCGAGGATCGCCGCCGAACTGCTGTCGCTCGCCCGGTTTCCGGCGGCGCAGGCCGCGACACCGAGGAACAGGAGCGAGAGCAGCGAGCGGCGGCGCATCTCAGCCCCCGCGCCGCTTGCGCCAGTCGGTGCTTTCGATCCCGATCCGGCTGATGTCGAAGACGGTGGTCTGGTAGATCTCGTTGATCCAGTTGCCGTAGAGCAGGTGCGCGTGGCTGCGCCAGCGGTTCTGCGGCGTCTTGGTCGGATCGTCGTCGGGGTAGTAATTGGCGGGCACGTTGATCGGTTTGCCGGCCGCCACGTCGCGGTCGTACTCTTCCTTCAGCGTGCCGCTGTCATACTCGAGATGGTTGAAGATGTAGAGCGCGCGGTGGGCCGGATCCTCGACCAGCGCCGGGCCAGTCTCGGGCGAGTGGATCAGCACCGGCAGGCCCGCCGCCTCGACCTCGTCGCGGCGCATCTCGGTCCAGCGCGACACCGGCATCACCATGTCGTCCGAGAAGCCGCGCAGGAAGGGCGAGGCGGGGGCGAGGTTCTGGTGCCGCACGCAGCCAAAGGCCTTGTGCGCGAGCATATGCTTCGGCACGCCGTGGAAATAATTGATCATCGCCATGCCGCCCCAGCACACGCCGAAGGTGGAATGCACATGGGTCTGGGTCCAGTCGAACACCCGGGTCAGCTCGTCCCAGTAGGTGAC
Organism: Salipiger sp.; assembly: GCF_059781815.1. Taxonomy (NCBI): domain Bacteria; kingdom Pseudomonadati; phylum Pseudomonadota; class Alphaproteobacteria; order Rhodobacterales; family Roseobacteraceae; genus Salipiger; species Salipiger sp. Next base: position 45,022 of record NZ_JBYNAH010000006.1, read on the forward strand.
CTCGGTGAAGGGCAGATGCTCGATCGGGGCGCCGGTGATGATGAGACCGTCGAATTTCTCGCCCGTCGCCTCGACCTCAGCGAAGGGGCGATAGAAGGTCTCCATGTGCTCGGCGGCGGTGTTCTTGGTCTGATGCTCGGTCATCCGGATCAGCGAGAGCTCGATCTGCAGCGGCGTCGCGCCAATGAGGCGCGCGAACTGGTTCTCGGTCTGGATCTTCTTCGGCATCAGGTTGAGCAGCGCAATGCGCAGCGGCCGGATGTCCTGACGGCCGGCGCTGTCCTCGTCCATGACCATGACGCCCTCGTTGGTGAGAACGTCATAGGCGGGCAGGTCGGAGGGCAGTTTGATGGGCATCGGCTTTACTCTTGGTGAGAGGGCACAGATAGAGCGGCACCCCCGGTTTAACAAGCGCTACGGGGCGCCGGATCGCAGCGCCCCGCTGTGGGGGCAGGCTCAGGCGGGCAGGGCGGCGGCGATGACTTGGGTGAAATCGGCCTCGTCGCGGACCGTGGCCATGTCGGCGGCCTCGACGGTGATGCCCCAGTTCTTCGCCATCGCCTCGTAGCGCGGCTGGCGGTGGGCCAGCGCGCGGGCATAGGTCCAGCGGATGAAGGCATCGGGATCGACGGCGGTCTCGGCAAGGCCGGTCTCGTCGAGATAGGCGTGCCACGCAGAGGCGAGGAACTCTGGCTGGTAGGCCATCGGCTTCGGCGCGCGGTCGAAGCGGCGGATGAGCTCCTCGGTATGGGCCTCGCTGCCGCGGATCCAGACCATCAGCGCGTGGCTCGAGAGCTCGGACAGGACACGGTCCCTTGGGTTTTCCGGGTCGACCCATTCGCAGATCGAGCCGCCGGTATCGCAGACGAAATGCGGGTAGCCGTAGAGCTCTTCGGCGCGGTCGATGAAATAGCCGGTGTCGAGCAGCGCCTGCTCTTCGGCGCGGCGGAACTGCTCTTGCCGGAGTTGGTAGGTCTCGATCGGCAGGCCGCCCTTCGCGGTGTCGCCGGGCTTGCCGAGATAGGTCGAGACCGGGGTCAGGTTGTCGAAGGTGATGTTGGAGCCGATATGGATCGAATCCGACATCAGCAGCTCGCGCAGGAACGGCACCTTCATCGCCTCGCGCTTGGCGTTGTCGGCGATGTATTCGCCCATGTAGCGGGTGCCGATGCGGTAATCGATCGAGTAGTGGAACCAGCGCCCGGTCTGGCGCAGCATCGACGAGACATGGGTCTTGCCGAGGCCCGACATGGCAAACAGCACCACGCGCTTGTGGGGCGCGGCGCGCCAGTCTTCCGCGGTCCGGTAATACATGGTCGGGCTTCCTTCGAGTCGTTCGGACCACAGGTAAAGAGGGCCGCGCATGGCGTCAAATGGCGGCGTGATGTGGGCCGGAACGCAAGCCGCCCGAGCGCCTCTCGGCGCCCGGGCGGGTCTAGATCTGCTCGATGGTCTGCCGCCTCAGAAGCGGTAGGCAACCTTGAGGCCGACGCCCCAGGCGGAGTTGTCCTCGAACTTGGCGCGCGCCACATCGGGGGTGCCGGTCTCGGGCTTGGCGTCGCCGAGCCAGAAGCGGCTGATGCCGCCGGAGACGGTGACCTGCTCGTTCACGTTGTAGGACGCGGCGAGGCGCAGCTGGGTGTAGCCGGTGGTCGGCGCCAGCGGCGAGACCAGGTCGTCGCCCGGGCCCTCATAGGTGGCGCTGATCGCGGCCGAGAATTTCTCGTTGAAGCGGCGGCCGATGCCGAGCGTGTAGGCGGTGCTGTCCTCGAGATCGATCAGACCGTTGCCGACCACGGTGACGAAGCTGTCGGGATCGACGCGGAACTGCGAATGCTTGACGTGGCGGATGCCGCCGAAGAGCAGTGTGTCCTTGGCGATGCCGGTCTGAAAATCGAGGTTCCAGCTTTCCGGGGTCTTCACCTCGGTTTCGCCACTGCCGTTGAGCAGCGGCAACGTGGCATCCGGGATGCCGTCGCCGGTCACGTCGACGGGGATCAGCGGGCCGGACTCGGTGGTCCCCATGTCGTGGGTGATCGCAGAGTTGTAGGTCAGCGCCACGCGCAGCGCGATCTCCGGCACCTCATAGGCAGCGCCCAGCACGTAGCCAACGCCGGTGGTCTTGTCGAGATTGACCTCGTAGCCGCTGACCGGGCCATAGGCCAGACCCTCGAGATGGATGTCGCCCCGCGCCTGCTGCAGGCGCAGACCGCCGAAGGCGCTCCAGTTGTCGTTGAACTGGTACTTGGCAAGCGCGGTCAGCGTGTGGGTGCTGGCCTCGGCGGTGGTGCCGCCAAGCGGGAAGTTCCCGCTGTCATAGGCGATGTCGGCGCCGAAGGGCCGGTCGTAGATCAGCGCCAGCGCCAGCCGGTCGGTGACATCGTACTTGAGGCCGAAGGACGGCAGGTAGAAGCCGTCGGCGACGTCGTCGATATCCTGCGCCGGGAACGGCGGCGAGATGTTCTTGCCCGAGAGCGACGGGTTGGCATAGGCCAGCGAGACCTCGAGCACGTTGCCGGTCTCGTACAGGATCAGTGCCGATTGCTGAGTCCGTTCGATGCCGCCCGCGTGAAGTGCTGTCGCGGACAGGGCCAGCGCCGAGGCGCCGGTCAACAGAAATTTCATGAGTTTCCCTCTCCCTAAGGTATTCTCCTCCACCTTCGACGCTAACGACGAGGCGGTTGAACGGTCAATCAATGACCCTGCGTAAGTTGACGTGCTGCGCCGTAACGTCACTTTGTCGCATCGACAGGGCGCCGCGGCGTCGGGGTTAACGCGTTTCGCGCAAGATGTTGAAATAGTTTGCGCCGAAGATGATCGCGGCCCCGAGGAACACGAACGGATCGAGCGCTTCGGCATAGACCAGCATGCCCACCACGGCAACCAGCGGCAGCCGGGCGAAGTCGATCGGCATGACAACCGGAGCGGGCGCAAGGCCAAGCGCGGTGGTGAGGCAGAAATGCGCCACCAGCCCGGCGATGGCGATCAGCGCCACCCAGGGCCAGGTGGCGAGGCCGGGCAGGGCGATGTCGCCGTCGATGCCGGCGCAGACGAGCCCGAACACCGCCTGCATGACGGTGAGCCAGAACAGGATGCACGCGGTCGAGGCGGTGCGGGTGAGCTTGCGGGTGACGACGGCGGAGCCGGCAAAGCCCAGGCCCGCGAGCAGAGCCGCGATCAGGCCGGGGCTGAGGGTTTCGGGCGTCGGGCGGGCGACCACGAGGATGCCGATGAAGCCGATGCCGGCGGCGATGGCGCGGCTCGGCGTGATGCGCTCGCCCAGCACCAGCGGCGACAGCAGGATGACCCAGAGCGGCGAGGTGAACTCGAGCGCGAAGACCTGCGCCAGCGGGATCGTGGCGACGGCGAAGAACCAGCAGTTCTGGCCGGCGAAATGGCTGATGTTGCGTGCGACGTGCAGGCCGAAGCGGTCGCGGTTGATCTGCGAGAGCCTGCCCGTCGCGGCGAGCACCGAGGTGACGATGATTGCGCCGATGATCGAGCGGTAGAGCATGATCTCGAAGGTGTCGAGATCGAGGCTCACGGCGCGGCCGGCGACCGCCATGGCGGTGAAGGAGACCACGGCCCCGGTCATCCAGAGCACGGCCTGAAGCGTCTGGCTCATGCCTCGGTCACCTCGTAGTCGCGCGGGCAGCCGGCGGTGATCCGGGCCCAGTCGCTGGCCTGCGCGCGCTCCTGATGGGCGTCAAAGGCGGCGCGGTCGGTGAAGCGCTCGGCCACGGTAAAGACGCAAGGCGCGGTTTCGGTGACCTCGAAGCTCAGGCAGCCGGGCTCGGCCCGGGTCAGGCGGATATGCTCGGGCAGCGCGGCGCGGATCGCGTCGGCGCGCCCGGGCGGGCAGGTCATGGTGCCGGTCAGGCGGATCTCGGGCATGGGGTCTCCTCGGCCGTGGCCGGCCTCCTCGACGGCGGGCACGAACCGCGTGACCTTGGCGCGTGCCCGGACAAGACACAAGCCCCGCATCGGACAATGCGGGGCTTGCGTTAATCGTTTGTGTGCAATCGGTGACGCCGTGCCTGCGCGCAGGCGCGGATCACTCGAGTTCGATGGTGCCCGGCGGCTTCGAGGTGCAATCGTAGAACACCCGGTTGATGCCCTTCACCTCGTTGATGATCCGCGTCGAGGTCTCGCCGAGGAACTCGTGAGTGAACGGGTAGTAATCCGCCGTCATGCCATCCACGCTGGTCACCGCGCGCAGTGCCAGCGCGTAATCGTAGGTGCGGCCATCGCCCATCACGCCCACGGTGCGCATCGGCAGGATCGCGGCGAAGGCCTGCCAGATCTCGTCGTAAAGCCCGTGCTTGCGGATCTGGTCGATATA